>CAIQIC010000349.1 GCA_903871765.1 uncultured Lentisphaerota bacterium | reverse complement strand
TCTCTGCGACCTCTGTGGTTCATCCGCTCTGTCCCCCGTCTCCGCCCGCGCGGCTTTCTGTCGGCTCTGCCCGGCGTCAGTCGGCCGCTTCTTGCCGGGCAACAGCCCGTCATACCAGTGGCGGGTCCGCCGCTGCTGGTGCAGGAGCCACTCGAAAAACTTCGGGTCGGCATAGGTCCGCGTCCAGGCGTCGTGCGCGGCGTCGTCGTACAGCGTGAACCGCACGTTGCCTCCGGCGGCGCGGAGCGCGTCCACCAGCGCCTGCGACTGCGCGGGTGGGACGGTGGTGTCCAGCGCGCCGTGAAAGGCCCAGACCGGCAGGTCCTTGAGCCGCGGGACGATCCGCGGATCGCCGCCGCCGCAGATCGGCGCGATGGCGGCCAAGCGGTCCGGCTGCTGCGCGGCCAGCGCCCACGTGCCAAAGCCGCCCATGCTCAGGCCCGTCACATAGATGCGGTTCTGGTCCACCGCGTACTTTTCGACCACCTCGTCCAGCAGAGCGCTCAGCACCTCCGGGGGCCACCACTGGTTGGCGGGGCATTGGGGCGACACGAGGATGAACGGAAACGATTGTCCGGCGGCCACCAGCTTCGGGGGCCCGTGTTTCTTCACCTGTTCCAGATCGGTGCCGCGCTCGCCCGCGCCATGCAAGAACAGGACCAGCGGCCAGCGCTGGCGCCGTTCCTGGCCGTAGGTCTCCGGCAGGTAGAGCAGGTAGTGGCCGGTGACCATGCGCCGGACCGGCCGCTCGAAGGTCTGGGCGGTTTGCCGGTCGGCCGGCAGTGCGGCGGTGGCCAGCAGCGCCGTGGTCGCCAGCCATCGGGCACGGCAACGATTTGTTTTCATCAGCGTGTCTCCTGGTTAGGTCCGGGCCTGGCGGGTTGCTCCGGCGGCCGGACGAGATTCTTCATGGCGATGGGCAGGCCCGCGGGCGCCAGGCGCAGTTCCTCCCCTGGCGCGGTCGCCAGGCGCAGGACGGCGCCTGTGATACAGGCGCTTTTCCGGCCCTGCCGGACGACCTGGACCGTTTGGCCGGGCCAGGGGTTCTGCCGGTTGCAGGGGCGGCCCTGTTCGCTTTCCATCGTGAGGGGTTGTACCATGCCTTGGTTGATGGCACCGGAGATCAGGAAGGCGCCGAACGTCCGCAGCCGGTAAAAGCAAGCGTGCTGGCGGACCGGAAAGGCAGCACCCACCCGCGCCGCGCAGAGGAGTCCCAGCGCCAGCAGGCCACGCGCCACGCAAGCCGCGGTGATTTTCATGCGGGTCGCTCTTCCTCACTAACCAGTATGAGAAGCCATCGGTGGCGTTGAATTACCGCGTTTCGCGGCGTAGCCTTCGAGCACCTTGTTCGGCCTCATTTATTTTGCCTCAAGATGGGAAGCCAGAGCCCGCTCGACTGTCGAGTTCGGTCTGCCCTGAGTCGTGATTTCTTCAAGCTGTTCCTTTGTGATTGTGAAATTCGCATCACCGGGCATTTGTTTGTAGCGGGTTGATCCAGTGGCGTCCATCATGATCCAAACTCTGCCGCCATCTGACGCAGGGAGGCAGACGAGCCCGTGGCCCTGCCATGTGCGGAATCCCTTTCCTGACAAGGGTTTCCCGCGATTCTGGATTTCGATTGCTTGCAGAAGGCCCCACTCGTTCTTATTTGCGAAGGACTCTATGTCGTCACGCTCAAGCCAGAACCAAACGCCTGAGGTAAGGATGGCTGCCGTGATAGCCGTGAACAGAAGTCGAAAAGATGATTTCCAATTGCTCATGTTATCTCTAGCCGAACGTTGAAGGCCCGCGCGAGCGACCTGTGGCCCGCCCGCGGCGGGGTCGCGCCTTGGCCCGGGTCGCCGGTGGTCCGGCGGGCGTCTTTTTCCGCGCGAGAAACGTTACGGCCGAGGCGGAGTAGGGTTGTACGCAATGGAATTTGCGGCGCAGCAACGCAGCCATGGGCAGAGCCTCGACCGCCGCGCCGGTTTGGGTCAGCGACGCCGCGAGCTGACCGATGCTGAGCTGGTTCCGGTGATACAACTCCACCGGCCGGATTTCGTGGCGCGGGATGTCCGCGGCGTTGAAGCAGTGCAGCCACGCCTCGTGCCGCGCGAGGCGCATGATCTCCTGCAGCGCCCGTTCCAGCGCCTCCGGCGAGAGATGACCCAGCAGATCATGGACAAAGACCACGTCGCAGGCCTGGTCCGGCAGGCCCGAGTTCAGCACGCTGGCCTCAAAGAAATTCACGCCGGGGTGAGCGTCGCGGGCGTTGGCGATGTTCTTCCAGCAAATATCGAAGCCGGCATACGTCAGGTGTGCGGCCAGCCCGCCAGCCCGGAAGGCCTGGTACTCGTTGCCGGAGCCGCACGCGATCTCGAGCACGACGAGGGGGGCCGCGTGCAAGCCGGCCAACTGCGTGGCCCACAACTGCGCGAAGGTGTTCAGCGCCGGCTCGAAGAGCACCTCCTCGGGCTGGTCGGGCGTGCGGAACAGCAGCGCATCGGTCACATAGTCGGGCAGGGGACACGCGTCAGTCTGCAGCCAGGCAAAGGTTTGCCGTACGACCGCGGGCACGCCCGGGCCAGGCCGGCTGCTCTGCAGTTTGTCGAGCAAAGCCATGCGCCCCGCGCCGGCCTGCACCTGCTCGCCCAGCCACGTCATGACGACGCCGAACCGCATTTCCTCGTGGAGCAAGGCGGTAAAGCGGCGCGGCCACAGTGTGTCAATCAGCAGTGCGCGCGTGAGGATGCTGCACGCGTTGATGCGCTGGTCCTCGGCCCCGGCGGAAAGATACACGGCCAGATGCTCGGCGGGGAAACAATCCCAGGACGCCTTCAGCCGCGCGTTTTCTAAGGCTATAGCCGTTGCATCCATCGCCGTAGGTTTGCCGCATGGCGCCGGGAGCCGTTATCCGTCCGGACGTGTCGCCCGCGATATACAACCAACGGTTCGCAGAGCCAAGGAAAGAAAGACGCCAAACTCGGCTCGCCGGCACGGCTCACGAGGACGTTCGCCCTCCAAAGATGATTCCATCGGATTGGCGGGTGTTGCCACGCAACGTGGCGCGAGCCGGTTCTCCCCGGAACGTGCTTGCCGCGGCAGAGCGTCCTCGCGAAGCCGGGTCAACGTTCCGGTGCCGCCCGGAGACCGGTTTGACTTTGCACCCGGCCGGGCGTTTACTCTGATCAGACGCAAGCCTTGGGGAGCAGGCCGTCCCCGCCCTTTCGTTCGTGGAGCGGCCTCTTCTTCCAGGCCAGGCCATGCCTTGAGAAGGAGGGGATTATGCAAGCCATTCGTGTTCGTCAGTTAGGTCCGCCGGAGGTAATGCAGCTCGAGAGCCTGCCCGAGCCCCGGCCCGGACCGGGACAAGTGCTGGTCCGGGTCCAGGCCGCCGGGGTGAATCCCGTGGACGCGTACCTTCGCGCCGGCCTGTATCGGCCCGATTTGCCGCTGCCGTACACGCCTGGTATTGACGGCGCCGGCACGATCGAAGCGCTGGGCGCAGACATCCATGCGCTGCGTCCGGGGCAGCGCGTCTACCTGACGTGGTCCATCACCGGCACCTATGCCGAAAAAACGCTGTGCGCCGCCGCGCACGTCTTTCCGCTCCCGGCGCAGATTTCCTTCGCCCAGGGCGCCGCCCTGGGGGTGCCCTATGGCACGGCCTACTGCGCGTTGTTCCAGCGCGCGCGCGCCGTGCCGGGCGAAACGGTGCTGGTGCACGGCGCCAGCGGCGGCGTGGGGCTGGCGGCGGTGCAGTTGGCCCACGCCGCAGGTCTGCGTGTCATCGGGACGGCCGGCTCGGACGCCGGGCTGGCGCTGGTGCGCCGGGAGGGCGCGTCGGAGACTTTCAACCATAAGGCGCCCGACTACCGCGACCGCCTGCTGGAGCTGACCGGCGGCCGGGGCGTGGATGTGATTCTCGAGATGCTGGCCAACGTCAACCTGGGCCATGATCTGTCCCTGCTGGCCAAGCGCGGGCGCGTGGTGATCATTGGTAGCCGCGGCCGGGTCGAGCTGGATCCGCGCGAGGCGATGGGACGCGACGCGGTCCTGCTGGGCATGAGCCTCTTCAACATCGCGCCCCAGGAACTGGCGAGCGCGCACGCGGCCATCGCCGCCGGGCTCGAGCAAGGCACCTTGCGTCCCGTGGTCAGCCGGGAGCTGGGATTGGCCGCAGCGGCGGCGGCCCACCACGCCGTCATGGAAAGCGGTTCGCTCGGCAAGTTTGTCCTTCTGCCTTGAGACCACGCAGGTAGAGCGGGCGCGGAGATTACCCGCGCGAAGGCGGGACAGCTTTGTTCTGCAACTTGATCTCCATAGCTCTTGGGGGCGACGGCGGAAGCAGCACCGGTTCCGTGCCCAACGCCTGCAACGGGCGGCATGAACTGCTTGTTTCTCCGCGTTCGCTCTGGTAGAAATTTATCGTTTTGCCCAAGCTCAAAGAGGGCCAGCGCCGATGCGAACAGCCGTCATCCCGTTCGAACGTATCGCATCGGTGATCCATGTCATTTGGGCAAGAAGCTCTCAAGCACCTTGATCTCGGGAAGCGACTTGCGTCTTGCCGCCGGGAGCGTCCACGACGACCGTGGGCGGCTTGTCCAGTTCGAACTCGCGGTGCAGGATGCGGACGGCCTCGTCCGCTTGCGCCGTGGGGATGACGACGGAGATCTTGATTTCCGAGGTCGAGATCATGTGCAGATCAATGCCGTGATCCGCCAGCGCCGAGAACATGCGCGCCGCTATGCCCGAGTGGCTGCGCATGCCGATGCCGACGATGCTGATCTTCGCGATGCCCTGGTCGTGCGTCATGCCCGCCGAGCTGACCTCGGGCACGACGACCGCGACCACCTTGAGCGCCTGCGCCAGGTCGGTTGCCGGGACCGTGAACGAGATGTCCGCGAGCTGCCCCTGGGCGCTCACGTTCAGCACGATCATGTCCACGTTGATGTTCGCCTGCGCGAGGGCCTGGAAGATGCCCGCCGCGATGCCCGGCCGGTCCGGCACCTTGAGAATCGTGACCTTCGCCTGCTCTTTGTCCGCCGCCACGCCGCGCACCACCACGTTTTCCATAGTTCCAACCTCTGCTGTTACCAGCGTTCCCGGTTTATCCTCGAAGCTCGACAGCACTTCCAACCGCACGGCGTGGTTCTTGGCGAATTCCACCGCGCGCGACTGCAACACCTCCGCGCCCATGCTGGCCAGTTCTAGCATCTCGTCGTACGAAATCTCGTCCATCTGCCGCGCCTCGGGCACGATGCGTGGGTCGGTGGTAAAGACGCCGGTCACGTCCTTGTAGAATTGACAGCGGTCGGCCTGCAACGCCCAGGCGAGCGCGACCGCCGTCATGTCGGAGCCGCCGCGGCCGAGAGTCACGATGTCCTCGAACGGATCGAGCCCTTGGAAGCCGGCGACGATGACAATGTGGCCCGCCTTCAGCGCCGACACGATGCGGTCGGGCTGGACGCGCGTGATCTTCGCCTTGCGGTGGACCGGCTCGGCGAAGATGCCCGCCTGCGGACCCGTCATCGAGACCGCCTTGGCGCCGAGCGCGTGCAGCGCCATCGCAAGAATGGCGACCGACATCTGCTCGCCCGTGGCCAGAAGCATGTCCATCTCGCGCGCGTCGGGGTTGGGATTGACTTGACGGGCCAGCGCGATCAGGTTGTCGGTCGCGTCGCCCATCGCGCTGACGACCACGACCACGTCGTGGCCGAGCTGCCGCGTCCGCCAGACGCGCCGGGCGACATGCTGGATGCAGGCCGGGTCCGCCACGGAAGCGCCGCCGTATTTTTGCACGAATAACGCCATAGCGCTGTCTTCATCAAATTTCGGGATGGCCCTGCGCGCAGCGACGTTAGCACAGTGGGCCTGGCCGAAACAAGGTGTATGCAATGCGGGTGGGCCTGGACTGGGCTGATCCGAAGCGCGCCGTGTGCGGGCGGACAACCGCTGGCGGCCAGCGGTACACAGGTTGGCGTTGGAACATCTGCCCGAGCGGATCAACGCCTAGGTGGCCGCGCTTCGCAGCCGTCGCGGCCGCTCGAGATGTTCGCCACGCTCGGCCGTCCGGTGGTCGCGGGCCTGCGGGTTCGTGTCGAGGGGCAGGCCGATGACACGCCGCAAAAATAGGGCTTGCGTCACCGCTCCCGGAGGACGATCATAACCACGATGAATGAGGAACAATATTGTTCTTATCCTATGGCCAAAGGAGGAAGTTGAAATGAATGCAAATACAGGCCTGCACCGCCCCGTCACCGACCCTGCAATCTATCGAGAAATGGCCCGGGAAGTGCAACAGATCCTCAACGAACCAGGAGAACTGCGGGATGTCATCACGCGCGTCCTTGCCACCTTGAAAAGGCAGACCGGGTTCGATGCTGTGGGCATTCGCCTGCAAGAGGGGAATGACTTTCCGTATTTCGCCCAGCAAGGCTTTTCCAAGGTTTTCCTGCTGACCGAGAATACGCTGATCGCGCCGGCCGCGGATGGCGGACTGTGCCGGGACAAAGACGGCAACGTCTGCCTGGATTGTACCTGCGGTCTGGTCATTTCCGGCAAGACCGACCCGTCCAATCCGCTGTTCACGCGGGGGGGAAGTTGCTGGACCAACGATGCCCTGCAGATTCTTGACCTTCCGCCCGATCAAGATCCCCGGCTGCACCCACGCAACCAATGCATCCATCAAGGCTATGCTTCCGTGGCCCTGGTGCCCATTCGGATCAAGGACCGGATTGTTGGTCTGATCCAGTTCAACGACCGTCACAAAGGATGTTTCACCCGCGATACGATTGAAATCCTGGAAAACATCGCCGCGCACATTGGTGTGGCGCTGATGCGCAGGCAGACGGCTGGGGAATTTCATCTACCACCGCGTCCCGCTTGACCTTCGCCGCTACCGGCGTTCTGCCAATATCCGGTGCAGCCGGGCACGGGTAGAGCATAGAGCATACGGCGGCGGCAATAAACCAGATGCAGCCCTGGCTCTGGCCAGCGCTGGGCGTGATGCTGGCGAGCACGGAACGGTACACGCAGGCCGCCCCCGCCGTCTTCCAGCCGTTGAGCAAATCCGCAACTTCGCAATCGTATGGCGCGGGCCCCACAAAAGCAAAGGGCGGCCGTATACCACGACCGCCCCTGCCCTGCTGCGCTCCGTGTGAACTACTTCTTCGCCCCCAGAATCGCATCCTTGGCGGCTTTAGCTACGCGGAACTTCACGACCTTTTTGGCCGGAATCTGAATCTGCGCGCCCGTCGCCGGGTTGCGTCCAAGGCGCGCCGCGCGCTGCTTCAGCACCAGCTTACCCAAGCCCGGCAGCACGAACGTATTCTTCGCTTCCTTGTACGCCAGCTTCGCCAACTCGGCGAAGAATTGACCAGCCTGCTTCTTGGAAACACCCAACTTCGCGGCCAACGCGGCCTGTACTTGTGCCTTGGTCATCGCCATATTCTTGCTCCTCTGGTTAGTTTTAATCTGACGGCCATCCATCCGTCGTTCAACGAAGCATCATAGTACATGAAGCCCCCAGCAAAACAAGCGTTTTCGTCAATTTCCGCTGTGTTGGACCGTGTGAAGCGCGTGCCGCTAAGGAACCTTGCGGCGTGTTTACCGGCACTCAAACGTGTAGGATGCCCCACAACGGACCGGTCTTGCCACCCGCGCATGGCCGCGCCGCCGATGATCTGCAGACCTTGGCCGGATGGATCAACAAGCAAACCTGTGCGGTGGTGGGCGATGGCCGGTAGGAGACGGTCCCTGCCGTCGAAATCACCCTCCGGTAAACAACCTTGGCTCGAAGCGCGTTTGGAATTTCTCACGCTGCGCCTGCCGCCAGGCTTGTGGATGCAGACCCTCCAAGCGTATGAACGTGCGTTGGAACGTCCGCAGGTTCAGAAACCCGCACCGTTCGGAGATCGCGCTTATTTTCTCGGATGTTGTGAGCATGAGATCCCGGGCACGGCGTATGCGAAACCGCTGAATCAAATTGGAAGGCGTACAGGCCAACTCCCGGTGAAAGAGACGGAAGAGCAGGGTGATTGAGATGCCGATGGCCTGCGCAATCTGTCGCGAGGTAAGCGGTCCCGCGACGAGATGTTCCATCATGAATTCCACGGCCCGCTTCACGGCCGGGTGGGTGACGGCCAGATGGTCCGTGCTCATCCGCGTGATCAGTCCGCTGGGGGGCAGGACCACGGGGGCTTTCGGCGCGGGCCGGCCATGCATCAGGCGATCCAGCAACGCGGCCGCCGCATAGGCTTGCTGCTCCATCGGTTGCCCGATGCTGGTGATGGGAATCTGGCTGTACTGGCAGACGAGATCGTTATTGCCGACCCCCAGCACCGCCATGTCCTCCGGGACACGCCACCCGCCGTCCAGGGCCGCCTCAATCGCTTCGCTCGCGAGCAGGTCGTCCACCGCGAACAGTCCCACCGGCTTGGGCAGATGCTTCAGTTGGCCCGCCAGCCAATCGGCCAGCCCCGCGCTGGTGGCGGAGATTTTGGAGAGGACCAGGCAATCGCGTTGGGCCGCGCGCAGGCGCGCGCGGAAGCCGTCCAGCCGGCGGCGGGCATGGAGCGCGTCGGAGTGGCTGAAGAAGACGAAGTTCTTGTGCCCCTGGTCCAACAGGTGCTCGGCGGCCAGGCGGCCGATGGCGGCCTCGTCGCACTCCACCCGGGGGATGCCCAGCCGCAGGTCGTCGCACCCGTGCAGGACGGCGGGCATGACGGCGGCGGCCTTGCGGACGAAACGCCGCAGGTCGGGCCGGAACACGTTGGTCGTCAGCAGGCCGTCTGCCTGCCAGCGGCGGGGCACCGCGCTCTGGAAAATGGAGACGGTATTGAGCGTCCACCCGGCCTCGTGCGCGTACCGGCAGAAGCCCATCAGCATGTTGTAGTCGTGCCATCCGGCGATGATGATCACGTGTTTATGCATGGCGCCCCTGTGTAATAATTGTCATGTAATATAAAATTTCTGTCGTTTGCGCAAGTTTCGTTTTCGGGTAGGATGACACGCATCTTAAGCAGCAAGGAAGCGAACAACCATGGACCTTGTCACGAGTCGTCCTCGGAACCTGGCGGGGCGCGGAGCCGCCGCGGAACACCCCCGGCGCATTACCGCGTGCCGCCGGGCAGGCGATACACTCCTGCTCGACACATCCGACGGCCGGATCAAACTCCAGATGTGCGGCGCGGACATCATCCGCGTGGTCTACACGCGGGAGCAGGCCTTCAGCGCCCGCCCAAGCCTGATGGTTGTCTCCCGCGAACTCGGCCCGACGGCCTGGCATGTGGAGGAGACGCCCGCGGCCATCGTCGTGCGCACCCCCCGGCTCGGTCTCACCATCGCCCGCACGACCGGCGCGTTCACCTGGACGGACGCCGGCGGCCGGCTCCTGACGCGCGAGCCGGAGCAGGGCGGAAAAACCCTGAGACCGGTCGAGGTGCGGAAGGTCAGGCACGCGCCGGACGCCATCGCCATCGAACAGGGCGCAGACGGTATCCGCGCGACGGTCAAGGACGCCCCCACCTATGTGGACCGCCAGGCTTGGCAGGCCCGCCTGGATTTTGTCTGGGCGGACGGCGAAGCCCTGTACGGCCTGGGTCAGCATGAGGAGGGCATCCTGAATTACCGCGGCCACACGCAGGACCTTTACCAGCATAACATGAAGGTCGTGGTGCCCCTGCTGCTCTCGACGCGCGGCTATGGCGTCCTCCTGGACGCCTACTCGCTGATGAAGTTTCAGGACGACCTGTCCGGCTCCTACCTGTGGGCGGAGATGGCCGACGAACTGGATTACTACTTCATCCACGGTCCGGAGTTCGACCAGATCATCGCGCGTTACCGGCAATTGACCGGCGCTGCGCCCCTGCTCCCCCAATGGGCCTTCGGCTACGTGCAATCCAAGGAACGCTACCAGACCCAGGCCGAATTGCTCGCCACGGCTGCCGAATACCGGCAGCGTGGCATCCCGCTGGATGCGATCGCACTGGACTGGAAGAGCTGGCCCGACGCGCAGTGGGGCCAGAAGAGTTTTGACGCCGCGCGTTTCCCCGATCCGATGGCCTTGACGCAGGCGCTCCACGACCTGCATGTGCGCCTGATGGTCTCCGTCTGGCCCTTGATGCACAACGGTGGCGCCAACCATGCCGAAATGCAGGCGCAGGGCTGCCTGCTGGCCAACGGGATCACCTATGACGCCTTCCAGGAAAAGGCGCGCGCCCTCTACTGGAAACAGGCCAACGCGGGGCTGTTCTCCAAGGGTGTTGACGCCTGGTGGTGCGACTGCACGGAACCCTTCGAAGGCGACTGGCACGGTGACAGCAAGCCCGGGCCCGCGGTTCGCCTGCAACTGAACACGGAGGTGGCCAAGGCCTTTATCGACCCGCAGTTCATCAACGCCTATTCGCTCCTGCATTCGCAGGGCATGTACGAGGGACAGCGCGCCACCACCGCGGCGAAGCGCGTCGTGAACCTCACGCGCTCCGGCTATGCGGGACAGCAGCGCTATGGTACGATCGTCTGGTCCGGCGACACCCCGGCCCGGTGGGACATCCTGAAACGGGAGATCGCCGGCGGCCTGAACTTCTGCGCCAGCGGGCTGCCCTATTGGACGCTCGATATCGGCGCCTTCTTTGTGAAGTCCGAGGCGCGCTGGTTCTGGCGCGGCGATTATCCCAAGGGGTGCGCCGACGAGGGCTACCGCGAGCTCTATGTCCGCTGGTTCCAGCTCGGCGCGTTCCTGCCCATGTTCCGCGCGCACGGCACCGACACCCCGCGCGAAGTGTGGCGCTTCGGCGCTCCGGGTTCGTTGACCTACGACACGCTGGTGAAATTCGATTTCCTCCGCTACCGCCTGCTGCCGTACATCTACTCCCTGGCGGGCTGCGTGACGCGCGAGCACTATACCCCCATGCGCCTGCTGGCCTTCGACTTCCGGGATGATCCGGCGGCGCACGCGGTCGCCGACCAATTCATGTTCGGTCCGGCCTTCTTGGTCTGTCCCGTGACCCATCCTATGTATTACGGCCCCGATTCCACACCCCTCAAGGACATCCTCAAGACGCGGCCCGTTTATCTGCCGCGCGGCACGTCGTGGTACGATTTCTGGACCGGCCAGCAGGAGCTCGGCGGCCGTACGCTGGACAGCCGCGCGACGCTCGACCGCCTGCCGCTCTACGTGCGCGCCGGCGCGATCGTGCCCCTGGGGCCCAAGGTGCAGTTCACCGGGGAGCAGGCCGCGGCGCCCCTCGAACTGCGCGTCTATCCCGGCGCCGACGGCGCGTTCGCGGTCTACGAGGACGCCGGCGACGGCTATGACTACGAGCAGGGCGCCTGCGCCACCTATGAGCTGCGCTGGAACGAGCGCCGGGGCGAACTGACCATCGGCGCGCGCCAGGGCGAATTCCCGGGGATGGTCCGCCGGCGCACGTTCCATATCGTCTGGGTGGGCGAGCAGCATGGCACGGGGCTCGAGGAGACGCCGTGCCCCGACGCCACGGTGGTTTATGATGGCCAGGCCCTGACGGTTAGGAGGGGGGCATGACCATGCGGCGCAGATCGGTTGCTGAATGCGCGGGGTGTGGTCGTTCGCAACAGCAAGCTGTACGGCGCCGGCTTCAAGCTGCGGGTGAAAACGATTTCACTGGTTTTGGCAAAGGATATGCAGCCGGGTTCCGTGAAGGTTTCGGTGAACGGCAAGGCGGTGGGCGCCGGGCTGAACGTCAAGGATGGCCAGGCCATCATAACGCTGGCCGCGGATGCGATGATAAAGGCAGGCGAGGCTCTCCAGGCGGTGGTCAGTTCAGAGGTTGACCGTTAAGCACACAGGCCCTGCGAAAGGGTGATTATGGATTTTCCTCATCAGCAGCCCACGGACCGGCGCGCGGCGGCGACCGGGACCCCCGACGCTTTCGACCTGCGCGAGCATCTTAAGCCGCGACGACTTACCATGGCGATGTGGGATCAGGCGTTCGCGTTGCGGCACGCGCCGGGCGGGAGCTTTGCCGACTATGACCGCGTGCTGGACGAGGCGGTCGAGCGCGGGTACAACACCCTGCGACTCGACCCGATGCCGCAGTGGATTGATTTGAGCCGGCCGGAGCGCGTCTTGAAATGGCCGGACCCGCAGTTGCCGCTGATGCCGTGGTGCTGGAACACGGCGGTCGCAGGGCCGGTCGGCTCCTGGATCATCGAGTTCATGGAGAAACTGCTCGCCCGTCCCTTCCTGCATTACACGCTCAGCGGCTGGTGGTTCTGCAACGTACCGCCCGCCGCACAGCAGACAGGGCCGCCGGTGCTGCGCCTGCCCCGGACGCATGCGGAAGGCGCGGAAATGTGGATCGTGCTGCTGCGCGAATGGAAAAAACGGTTCGGTTTCGACCGGTTGGTCTATCTCGACCTCGTCAACGAAGTGCCGTATTTCTTTCCTGGTTTCCAGGAGCGGCTCAAACAGGAAACCGGCGCGGGCTGGGACGCGCCGGTGCTGTCGGCGGCGCAGATCGAGTTCGTCGCGGCCGAATTGAATACGGCGCTGCGGCTGTTGCGGCGCGAGTTCCCCGAATTGCGCTCTACCTGCTCGATTCACGGCGACCTGCGTTGGCTGGATATTCCGGTCGAGTTCGACTGCCTCGATGTGCATTTCTACGCCGACGCCGATCCGCGCTGGGCGGAGCGGACGAAGTTCCCGGAGTTCATCCGGGACGGCCTGTTCACCAACCGCGCCTGGCACGCGGAGTTTTCCCGGCGCTGCGGCGCGGCGCACGCCGCCATCGCCCCGATGTTGCGCGCCCGGCAGCGTTACAAGCTGGCGCAATTTGCCGCGTGGGCCCGGCAGCGCGGCGCGCCCTTGACCACCAGCGAAGCCTGGGCGTCATGGTTTTATTATGACACGCCGGACCTGGACTGGGGCTGGCTGCTGGAATGGGCCGGCTGGTCGGTCGAGGATGCGCTGGACCACGGGATGTGGGGTTGGACGCCGCACAACTACGTGCAGCCGCAGTTCGCCAACTGGCGGGATGTGCCGTGGCATCAGAAACTGACCCAGCGCTTTCTGAAAAGCTAGCCCACCGGGAGGAACGTCCGCATGTCCCCGATCATGGAGCAGAACAGCGCCGACGAAGCTGAACATCCGCACGTCGATGTCCCCACCAAGACGCGTTTCCTGTGGGGCCTGGGCGGGTTTGCCGACGCGACCATCATCTATGGCGCCGGCTCCATGGCCAACGTGATCTATATCAATGCGCTGGGCATCAACGCGGCGCTGGTCAATCTCGCCTGCGCCATCCCCCGCTTCCTGGACTTCTTTACCGACCCGCTGATCGGGCATCTCTCCGACAATACCCGGTCGCGCTGGGGCCGGCGCCGGCCATGGATATTGTTCGGGCTCCTCGTCTGCGCGGTCCTGGGGGTGCTGCTGTGGCATCCGCCGCGGTCGCCGGCGGGCGCGGCGCCGGCCGGGTTCTGGCCGCTGCTGGCGTATAGCGCGCAGAGCCCGGTGTTCTGGTACCTCGCGGTGATGATGACGATCTTGTTCGCAGTGGGCTACGCCGCGTTCAGCATCACGCACGCGGCGATGGGCTACGAGATGAGCACGGATTACAACGAGCGCACCCATCTGTTCAAGTGGCGGCTCAGCGCGTTCGCGCTGGCCGGTTTTCTGACGCCGTGGTTCATCCCGCTGGCCATCTGGTTGGAGGGGCCGCGCGGACAGGTGTTGCGCGGCGCGCAGGGGGTGATCCCCGTCAGCGTGGTCATCGGCGCCCTGATTCTGCTGTCGGGACTGCCGTCGGTGTTCTTCTGCCGGGAGCGGGTGGCCGAACACTGGCACGAGGGAAAGGTCAGCTTCCGCAGCGCGATCAAGCTGACGCTCGGCAACCGGCCGTTCTGGCTGCTGGTGATCAGCAACTTCATCACGAAGTTCCTGCTGAACCTCACCGGCATCTTTTTTGTGTACGTCTTTATCTACCATATCGCGGGCGGCCAACAGGCGCTTGGCGCGGCGCTGGTCGCCGTGTTCTTCAACTCCATCAACGTCACCAACCTGCTCGCCATGGCGCCGATCGCGGCGCTGACCGACCGCATCGGCAAGCGGGCCTGTCTGCTCGTCATGCTGGCGATGAGCAGCGTCGCGTACGCCTCGTTATGGTACACGTTGGGCAACACGCCCGGCGCGTTTCTGCACCTGACCCTGCCGTGGGGCGGCGGCGCGCATACGCTGGTGCTGCAATGGCCCTGCCTCATCACCGGCGTGCTGATCGGCGTGTTCACCAATACGATGCCGATGATCAAGAACTCGATGCTCGCCGACGTCTGCGACCTGGATGAATTGAAGTCCGGCCACCGGCGCGAGGCCTTCTTCGGTGCGGTGTTTGTGACCACCGACAAAATAGCGATGGCCGTCTCGCTGGCCTTTCAGGGCTTCCTGCTGGTCGCCTCCGGGTTCGACAGCAAGTTGGACCTGCAGACCGCGGCCACGATCCGGTTCTGGCTGCTGGCGCTGGTGATCACCCAGCCGCTGAGCTGCCTCATTGCGCTCGTCTCGATTTTCATGTACCCGCTCACCCGCGAGCGCTGCCATGAAATCCGCGCCGAGTTGGGTGCCCGGGAAAAGGCCCGGGCGCAAGCCTGAACTAACGAGGTCTGCCGAAAGAACAGCATGCAGCACTCCGGCTTGGATCGTCGTTATCGGAATCCCGCACTCCCGCCCGGACAACGGGCGGCCATCCTCGTGGCGCAGATGACCCTGCGCGAGAAGATCGCGCAGATGCTCCACCGGGCGCCGCCGCTGCCCCGTCTCGACGTGCCGGCGTACAACTGGTGGAATGAAGGCCTGCACGGGGTCGGTCGCGCCGGCCGCGCCACCGTGTTCCCGCAGGCCATCGGCCTGGCGGCGACGTTCAACGCGCCGCTGGTCGGCCGGGTGGCCGCCGTCATTTCCGATGAAGCGCGCGCCAAGCATCATCAGGCGCTCCGGCAGAACCACCGGGGGATGTACGTCGGCTTGACCTATTGGTCGCCGAATATCAACATCTTTCGCGACCCGCGCTGGGGCCGGGGCCAGGAAACCTATGGCGAATGTCCGTTCCTGACGGCCCGGATGGGCGTGGCGTTCGTGCAAGGCTTGCAGGGGCATCATCCCCGGTATCTCAAGCTGGTCGCGACGCCGAAGCACTATGCGGTACACAGCGGCCCGGAACCGTTGCGCCACAGCTTCAACGCCGTCGTCAGCCCCCGCGATCTGCGCGAGACGTACCTGCCGGCGTTCCAGGCGTGCGTGCAGGAAGCCGGCGCGTGGTCCGTAATGGGCGCGTACAACCGCACCAACGGTGAGCCGTGCTGCGGCAGTGCCACGCTGCTCCAGGAAATCCTCCGCGAAGAATGGGGCTTTTCCGGCTATGTCGTCAGCGATTGCTGGGCGATCAAGGATTTCCACCTTCATCATAAAGTCACCCGGACCCCCGCGGAATCGGTGGCGCTGGCGGTGAAGAATGGTTGCGACCTGAACTGCGGCGACATCTATCCGCGCCTGCTCGCGGCGGTGCAGCAGGGGCTGATTGGCGAGGCGGAGCTTACGCGGTCGGTGCAACGGCTGTTCACCGCGCGGTTCAAGCTGGGGATGTTCGATCCGGAGAACAAAGTGCCGTGGTCGCGACTCCCGCCGCGCATCGTCAACTGCGCCCAACACCGGCGGCTCGCGCGCCGCGCGGCCCGGGAGTCCATCGTGTTGCTCAAGAACGCCAATGCGCTTTTGCCTCTCAACAAGGACATCAACTCGATCCTCGTGGTCGGGCCGGCGGCGTGCCGCCTGGACGTGTTGCTCGGCAACTACAACGGCCTCGCGCCGCAGCTCACGACGTTGCTGGAGGGCATCACCGGCGCGGTGTCCGCCGGCACGAAGGTCACCTGGTGCAGCGGCTGGGACCGGGCCGATCTGGAATGGAACCTGGCGGACGTCGACGTCATCATCGCCTGTCTTGGCTTCACGCCGGAGCTGGAGGGCGAGGAAACCGCCGCGAGGGTCGGCGACCGGGTCAGGATCGGGCTGCCGGGCCGGCAACTGGCATTGCTCCGGCAACTGCATGCCACCGGCAAGCCGGTGGTGCTGGTGCTGACGGGCGGCAGTCCGATCGAGTTGAACTGGGCGCAGGCGCACATCCCCGCGATCCTGCTGGTCTGGTATCCCGGCGAGGCGGGGGGCCACGCCCTGGCCGATGTGTTGTTCGGCGATTACAACCCCGCCGGCCGCTTGCCGGTCACGTTCATCAAATCGCTCGACGATATTCCGCCGTTCACCGACTACACCATGCGGGGGCGGACCTACCGGTTCATGGCGAAAACGCCGCTCTACCCGTTTGGCTACGGCCTGAGCTACACGACGTTCAAATATTCGAACCTCAAGGTTTCAGGGGTCAGGGGCCGGGGTTCAGGTGCTCCTGCCGGAACCCGAAACCGGCCTTCCCCGGCCTTCAAGGTTTCTGTTCAGGTCGCCAATACCGGCCCGCGCGACGGCGATGAGGTGGTGCAGTTGTATGTCCGTAATCAGGCCGCCGGCGTGCCGGTGCCGATCCGGCAACTGGCCGGCTTCCGGCGCCTCCACCTGCGCAAGGGCCGGAAAAAAACAGTGGCTTTCCTGTTGAAGCGCGAACAGCTTGCCGCCTACGACAATCACGGCCAACCCTTCGTCGCCGCCGGCAAATACAACATTCACATCGGCGGCGGACAAACCGGCGGCCTTGGGCGGCAAGTTTGTTTTTGAGCCATGTCCAGGAAACACAGGGAAAGGAAACCATGAATACATGCCTCACAGCCCGAATTCGCGCCGGCGGACTCATAACCTGTCTGATGGTGCTCGCTTTTTGCCAGGCGCTGCTGGCTACGGAGTTTTATGTCGCTCCCGACGGTAACGACCTGAATCCTGGAACCAGGCGGAAACCGTTGGCGACCCTGGAAGCCGCGCGTGACGCTGTCCGGCAGAGCATCGTCACCGGCATGCAGGATGATGTGGTCGTGAATATTGGAGCGGGCAATTACTTCATCGAGAAGCCGATCGAGTTCGACGACCGGGACAGCGGCCGCGACGGCCATAGGATCACCTATCAGGGTGCGCCCGGTCTGCCCACCCGCATCTATGGCGGCAAGCGCATCACTGGTTGGAAAAAACTCAATGACCAGGAATACGAAGCGGATGTGCCGGATCTCCAGCAGCATTACACACTCTATGAGAATGAGCAGGCGGCCAATGGCGGGATTTTCCACGTCTTTAAGGATGCTCCGGCCGGTGATTGGAAAAAGGAGGGAACCCGGCTGATCTATCGCCCGCGTAAGCTACCCATCGAGGATCAGGTGGTGGTTCTGGGTACGGTCAAGGATGTGTTTGTTATCAAGGGCCGTTCGATGGAACAGATTGCGGGCAGCATTGTTTTTGACGGGTTGTACCTGATCGGTTCCGATTTCGCGCCCGCGTGGAGATTGGGCGACTGTTACGTTACCACGTGGGATGGAGAGTATGACGGAAAACCGTGGGGGGGTAAAATCCTCGGGGATGCGGTCATTGCGCCGGATATGCGCCACGGGCAATTCTTCATCGAGAATGCCAGGAAGATCGTCATTCGAAACAGCAAGCTGTATGGCGCCGGATTCATGGGCGTCATGTTCAACCGCTGGGCCCAGGAAAACCGTGTGGAGAACTGCTGGATCGAGCATGCCGGATGCAACGGGCTGTTCTTCATGGGCTGGGAATGCGGCCGCGGGCCCTTTAAGACCGTCGCCGCATCCTACGTCAACAAGAAGAACGTGGTGCGCAACAACGTCTTCCACGATATTGGACGTTTTTCCAACTTCGGGGCGGGTCTCTATTTGAACTTCAGCGGCGACAATCTGGTGGAGCACAATGTCTTCCATGGGATCACCCATTATGCGGTGACGCTCAAGGGCTGGCGTCCCAAGATGATCAATATCCTTTATAAATACGCCCTGCTGCCGGATGCCGAGCGCAAGCCGGACCAGGAGAAGGAATTCGATGCGCCGGATGTGAAATTCTACGATGGCTATGTGGTCACCGAAGCCAACCAGGGCGCGGAATTGTTGCACTCGCGCAATAATATCATCCGCTACAATGACATGTCTCAAATCGCCCGCTCGGGCGACGATATGGGGATGATTTCCATGTGGGGGGCCGGAACCGGCAACGTCTGGGAATACAACGCCTGTCACGATGGCGTGAATACCTCGGGCTGGGAGCACTGGCTGCACGTGTTGTTCAATGACGATGGCTCCCATCAAGCGGCCGTACGCGGCAATATCGTTTACTGGATCACCGGCGGCGGGCGGTCGCGGGCGATCATGTCCAAAGGCAACGAACAATTGAACCTTTACAATATCATTGCCGACTGCGACCTGAGCGCCGCCGCGACCATCGGGCCCTTTGTCGAAGCCGCCCACGACATGGTTTGGTCCAGGAATATCGTCGCCGCCCAGATCGGGGCCCTGTATGACGGGGGTTTCGGAACGGAAATGGTAGGCGGCCAGCCCCGCCCGTTCCTTAAAGCCGCGGAAAAGAACCTCTATTTCTACCAGCCACTGGATCGCAGCGAGCCAGTCTCACCCGGCGCGGAAAACATCCAGCAGCAGGTTGCAGGCCGAAATCAGGCCGGGGGTCTTGACGGGGACTCGATTTACGCCGATCCGATGTTCGACCGCCAGCGCCCCTGGTGGAACTCCCAATACACGGACTACCGCTTGAAGCCGGAATCCCCGGCGCTGAAATTGGGATTCCAGCAGACCGACATGACCCAGATCGGGCTCCAGCAAGGCTTCCCGTTCGATCTCGGGAAAATCCTGGGTCAGCCTGCCGGCAAGACCCGTTTGGCGGCGGATTTTTCCCGTATTTTCAAGAACCGCATCACCAATCAGCAGGTCAGATCGCGGGACGGAAGTCCCTTGTACAGGAATTCCTGGGTCCGCTACGACGGACTGGATTTCGGAGCTGGCCCATACAAAGAGTTCGAGGCGCTGTTGGAATGGAAACCTCCGGCGCTCACATTCGAAACCACCTCGGGCGGTAAAACCATACAAGCCAAGGAATATCGCGATGCCTTTACGCCGATTCCCTATTGGGAGGTCAGCCAGGTCTTCACCCAACCAGGGGAAAAAGGCCCTGCACTCTTTGATGTCGAATTCGCTCCCGAGCAGGACCTGAAGTCCGCGAAATGGAAAACGGTGACCGAGGAACTCGTGAGCCGCGCGACCGTCCGGCATCCGCTGGGCGTGATCAATTGTGATGTGGTCAACGGCGAGAACCATGCCAACAGCGCGGCTTACATGCGATCCAGCTTGTATTTCAGGAACGCCAGGGACTCGGAACTTGAAATCCGGGGCGCCCATGGCGTGAAGGTATGGGTGAATGGCAAACTGGTATTCTCACAACTGGGGAATCTGGCTAACAGCAAAAGGGCGAATTTCCCCGTGAAACAAGGGTGGAACGAGTATGTGGTCAAAGTCGTCCAGGATGACCAGGACTGGAAACCGGCGCTGAGCGGCTATGGGAACTTCTGGGCGAGCATTACCACCTACTACCCGGGCGAGGGGACGTTCGTTGTCCCCGGCGCTCCGGGCAAGGAGGTTTTCATCCAACCCGACGCCGGAACGGCGATCGAGATGCGTCTGGACGCCCCGGACGGCAAGCTGATCGGGAACTTGCCGTTGGGCAAGAACCGTTGCCAGATCCAGACGACCCGAGGCCGGCATGACCTCTTTTTGGTCTTCCCGAATGAGAATGTGCAGGCGTTGGACTGGTTCCGGTTCGAGTAAATCGTGGGCCTGCGACGAAAGGACGCGCAGATACGGTGCATGCATCCATGAGCAAAGTGCCGAATGGTGTGGCGACGTCTCCCGGCGGTGCCGTCGGCCGCGGCAACCTCGATCGTCGCGAGTTTCTGAAGCTTACCGGCGTGGGCCTGGCCGCGGTACTGGCATCGCGGATGACGATACGGGGGGCGCCGTCCGGGCCTGCGCCCGTCCGCCCTGACCCTGCAAACCTGGACGTTGCCTACTTGAAACATCTGCGGGCGACGAAGGGCATTCTGGACATCCGGACCATTTACAAGTCAGGCGCCGGGCCGAACTGGCTGGATGTGGTCGTTGTCTCCGCCGGGTTTAAAGCGGAACAGATGGGCGAATTTCACCGGCTGTGTGCAAGTCTCGCGAAAACCTTGTTGTCCGTGCCGCCGTGGCAGCGCTATCGGAGTCTGGTCAATGTTCATGCCGTGTTGGTGGACGACGCGAGCGTGGATGACACACGGCTCCACGTGTCGGGATATGAGGGCGAAGTGCTGGGCTGCGATGACGGGATCGCCGTTGAATACGGGCGGTATGCGGCCAATGCTGCGGCCACCGTGGTCATTCACAATTCCTCGTATTCAACGGCCTCGACCGGGACCTGGGGTGTCGCCGCGATCAATAAAGGCGACGTGGTGCAGCCCGCGGCCTTGGTGCACGAACTGGGGCACGGGTTTGCCGGGCTCGGGGATGAATATATCCAGCGGAACGGTCCCTTCGACGAACCGCCGGAGAGCCTGCAGATCACGGTTAATGTCACCCCCGTAGCCCAGCCGGCCCTCTGCAAATGGCATTATTGGACCGCGCCCGAATGGCCCGGGATCTTCGGAACGTTGAAGCTGCCGCAGAACGTCAACGTCGCCAATTTCGAGGGTGCCGGATGGCCGACCAAGATCTACCGGCCGGAAGAAACCTGTCTCATGCGCGGCGATCGCGACACCTTCTGCGTGGTGTGCAGCGAAGCCCTGGAGGGGAATTTCTTCCGTTACCTCGACCTCTTCCAAGCGGTCGCGCCGGTGGCCGAGGATCTCGTGTTATGGAAAGGCGAGTGCGTTGATTTTCAGGTGAACGCGCTGGACCTGCTGCAGCAGCCTCCAGCCTGGTTGCAATCCAAATTGGATCTTTATCTCGACGGCGGGTCGGTCGCCAGTTCGGACCGGGGCCGGGTGTCCTTCCGGCTGCGCAGCGACAAGGTGGCGCCGGGTTGGCATCATCTCGGCGCCAATCTGAACATTCAGAGCGACACGATCCGGCGGGATTTTGGCTTCCTTTCGGGCAACCGGGGGTGGCGCGTGAAAGTCGTGGCCAGCGCCAAACCGGAGATATCCGTCAAGCCGCTTGTGTCCGTAGGTGCGGATGGCGCGGTGGATGTGCCGGTGCGCATCCGGCGCGCCAAGTCATCCCTGTTTGAACTGAAGATGACGGACGCTCCCCAGGGCGCGGTCCTGGAAAACGGGCGGTTCCGTTGGAAACCGGCGGGGGCGGCGGGGTCGTGGCGGGTCGTTTTTGCCGCATGGTATGAACAGCAGCGTGTGGTGACGGCGTCCATGGAGCTGCAGGTGAGCCGAAAGGGCGGCGAGGCCGATGTCCCGGCGCTACCGCCGTTGGAGCCGGTAGACGCCGTTACGGGACAAGCAGTGAAACTTCAATTAAAGGCGGGCGTCAAGGATGGCGGGCATCTGCTGTTTGAGCCCGTCCAGGCGCCGGAAGGTGTCGCTTTGAATGGTTACAGCGGGGAACTGGCCTGGGTCCCCGATGTCGGTCGGGCCGGGCCGCAGCGCATGCGGTTCCGCGTGAAAAACGGGCCGGCGGCATGCGAGACCGAGGTGGTGTTCTGGGTGCGCCGCGCGGCCACGCCGTCCCCGGTTTCCTATTGCAACGATTACATTCCGAGGACGCTCGAGCGCTTAAAGCGCTTGGAGCAGAGCCCGATTCTTTATTGCCGACTCTTCGAGACCCTGCGCTTGTTGCGGGACCGGTACGCGCCGATTCATCAGGCCGCCCTGGCCGCGGCGGAACGCATGTACCGGGAACTGGGGCCCGAGCTGAAAAACCAATGTCTCCAGGAGTTGCCGCTTCAGGCGTGGGCGTTTACCGACAAGCCCGCCGTGCTGAAATGGTTGCGCGGGCTGGCCGACGCCGGGAAGTCGGAACAGGCCGGCATCCTGCTCAGCCGGCTGAACGAGATCGCCAGTTATAACGCCAAGCGCCTGCCGGCCGGCGCCAAATGGATGGGCGTGGAAGTGGTCGTTGATGCCGGCGCGAAGCAAGCCGGATCATAACCCCGGAAACGTTCAATGGGTCGCGCTGCCGGCCCGGGTTGCCGGGCGTTGTTTAATGATTAAACAGAGGGAAAATTGATGGGGGGGGCACTGCCATGAAGAACCTGTCCACCCTCGGCTTGGCGGACTGTAGGATCTCGGCCCTGACCGTCCCGCGCGTCACCCGCCGTTTTCTGGCCTGCTGCCTGGCCGTCCTGGCCATGCTCGCCAGCCGGCCGGCCGTTGCGGCCGCCGAGCAGGGCTCGGCGACGAGCCTGACGATTGATGTACAAGACCGGGGCGCAGTGCTTTCACCGCTGCTGTTCGGCCACAACCTGGAACATACCCGCCGGGCGATCTGGCAAGGCCTCAGCGCCGAAATGATGGCCAACCGGAAGTTTGCCGCCGTGGATGGCGGGCTGCCCAAACGCTGGTCAACCATGGACGGCAGCCGGGTGGCGATGAGTTTGTGATGGAGAAGTGCATGAAAGTTACAAGTCGAAACAGAAAGGTTCAAATCATGAAAAAGAAAATACTGAATATGGCACTCGTCCTGCTCGTCGCAGGCGTGACGCAAGCAGCAGACACGCCGCCACCGATTCCGGTGGTGGCCAAAGATGCGAAAACACTCGTGGGCGTGCCGCGGCCGCAGTCCGATAATGTGAGGGGGCGCACCGAGCAATTCAATGCCCTGGCAAAAGCCGGCGGCTTCGATGTGCTCTTCATTGGCGACTCGATCACGCACTTGTGGGAACAGCATGGAAAGGATGTGTGGGAGAAGAGGATTGCGCTGTTCAAGGCTGCTAATTTCGGAATCGGCGGTGACACTACCCAGACCGTGATCTGGCGTCTGGACAACGGCAACCTGACGGGCAAGCTCGACCCCAAGATTATTGTGCTGATGCTGGGCACGAACAATGCCGGCCAGTCAACGCCGGAGGAGACAGCCGCCGGTGTTGGCGCGATTCTCGAAAGGATCCACACTCGTTTTCCAAAGGCGAAGGTCCTGCTCTTCCCCATCTTTGCGCGTAGTAATCCCGGTACGGTGCTGCGCAAGATCAACGACGATGTGAACCAGATCATGTCGAAATATGATGGTCATTGGAACATCAAGTACGTTGACATTAATCCAAAGCTAACCGACGCCAATGGCAACCGTCTTCCCGACTATTACTGGGACGAGACGCATCTGACGGCGAAAGGCTATGAAGTCTGGGCCGATGCGCTCGTGCCGGAATTCGAAGCCATACTGAAGAAATGAAATCGCATGTATATCAAACGTTACATTCAGATTACTACGACCCTGATGAAAAATGCCACGGTAGTTATGATGGCACTGTGGCTAGTGGGTCATGATCGGTCGGCCGCAGGTGAGGCGGGATCGGACTCGCCGCGCGGCGAAATTTCGCTCGCTGACGGCCCCTGGCGGGTCTGGCTCGATGAACAGGCCGATTGGCGCAACGATGTTCTGTTCGCGCCCGGCGCGACCCCGCCCCTGGAGACGCTGCCCGTCCATCCGCCGACCGGCGGTTGGCCGGCGCTGGCCGACACCGCCGGCAAGGCCTGTGCGCTGCCCGCCTCGGTGGAGGAATATTTCAGCGGCGGCACCAATACCTGGGACTACCATGGTGTGAGTTGGTTCTGGCGCGATGGCGCCATCCCCGCCGCCTGGCGGGGCCGGGTGGTGCGCCTGCACGTCGAGAAGGCGCGCCTGCGTGGATGATAAGACCGCCGCCGCCGAGGACATGCTCAAACGCTTCCCGGCGGACGGCGTGATCAGTTACGACATCGAGCCTTGAGGCCAAGCCGCGATCTAACCAGAGTAATATCATGAAACAAACCTGGAGAATGCTTGGCGGAATAGGGCTGTGCGGGCTGGCCCTGTGGTCTTGGTGTCCGGCCTGGGCCGCCGATGCAGCTCCAGATACCGTCAGCGGCCGGGTCTATCTCGATGCCAACGGCAATGGCAAATTCGATGCCGGCGAAAAAGGCCTCCCCGGCATCCGCGTGACGGACAGCGTGAACTTCGTCAATAGCGCCGAGGATGGCTCCT
>CAIQIC010000348.1 GCA_903871765.1 uncultured Lentisphaerota bacterium | reverse complement strand
GCGCGAGAAGCACGGCATTCCGGCCAAGGTTGTCTCGATCGAATACGATCCGAACCGCTCCGCCCGCATTGCCCTGCTGGCCTACCGGGACGGCGAGAAGCGCTACATTCTCGCGCCGAACGGCATCCAGGTGGGCGCGCTGCTCATGTCCGGACCGGGCGCGGAGCCCAACGTGGGCAACGCCCTGCCGCTGGCGCAGATTCCGCCGGGCCTGCCGGTGCACAATGTCGAGCTGTATCCCGGCCGGGGCGCCCAGTTGGTGCGCGGCGCGGGGCTGGCGGCCACGGTCATGGCGCGCGAGGGCGACTATGCGCACCTGCGGCTGCCCTCCGGCGAGCTGCGCAAGATTCATGCGACCTGCTATGCGACCATCGGCCAGGTGGGCAACCTGGAGCATGAGAACGTGTCGCTGGGCAAGGCCGGCCGCAAGCGCTGGCTCGGCATCCGCCCGACCGTGCGCGGCGTGGCCATGAACCCGATCGATCATCCGATGGGCGGCGGCGAGGGCCGCACCTCCGGCGGCGGTCATCCGGTGTCGCCGTGGGGCCAGTTGACCAAGGGCAAGCGGACGCGCGATCACAAGAAGCCGTCCAGGAATTTCATCCTCCAGAGGAGAAAGTAAGCCATGGCTCGTTCGATCAGCAAGGGACCGTATGTCGAGGAGAAACTCCTCAAGCGCGTCTTGGCCGTGACCCGCAGCGGCGACAAGCGGCCGCTCAAGACGTGGTCGCGGCGTTCCATGGTGTTGCCGGAGTTCATCGGCCTCAACATCGCCGTGCACAACGGAAAAGCGTTCATCAATTTGTTCATCACCGAGAACATGGTGGGCCATCGGTTGGGCGAGTTTGCGCCCACGCGGACCTTCCGCAAACATGGCGTGGCCACGGACAAGGTGGTGGCGTTGAAGTAATCGTTGGCGCCATGGCTCGAACCTGGATCTGGATGGCGGCGGGACTGGCGGCGGGGCTGGCGGCGGGCTGGTCCGGTGGCCGGAGCTGGCAGACGGAGCTGGACGCGGCCGGGGAGAAGCTCCGGCAGGCGGTCGAGCGGGACGGGACGAGCGCGGCACAACGGCTGATTTTGTCGCAGCAGGCGCAGTTGGCGGCCCGGGAGCGCGATAACGAGCAGGCGCGGGCGCAGGTGCGTGCCTGGGCGGCGAAGGGCGCGGTCGCCCAAGCGGAGGCGGAGGCGCTCCGGCGGGCGGCGCCGGCCGCCGGCGGCGCCGAGACGCTGCCGGCCTCGGCGGCGGAGGCGCTGAGCGGCGATCCGATCCGGGTGGTGGAAGTCAACGCATCGCTGGAGATGCTGGTGGTGGACGCGGGGCGGGCCCGCGGGATGAAACCCGGGATGAGTTTTAGCGTGGTTCACGGGCGCGAACCCGTGGCCGAGGTGCGGGTGGTGGATGTGCGCGCGGCGGTGACCGGCGTGGTGATCGAAAAGGTGTACGCCGGGAAGGCGCCGGTGGTCGGGGACCGGTTGGTGGCCCGGAAGAAGTGAGGATGGAACGATGGACATAATGGCCAAAACCAAGCATGTGCGGATGGCGCCGTCCAAGGCGTTGGATTTGGCGGGCGCGCTGCGCGGACTTCCGGTCCCCGCGGCCCTGCGCGTGGTCCAGTTCAGCGAGCGCAAGGCGGCGTTCTACCTGGCCAAAACGCTCAAATCGGCGATCGCCAATGCGGAAAACAACCATGCTATGGCGGCGGAAAAATTGTACGTGAAGGAAGCCGTGGTGGAGCAAGGCGCCATGCAGAAGCGCTTCTGGCCCCGCAGCCGCGGCATGGTCAGTCCGGTGCTGAAGCGGAGCAGTCACGTCCGCGTCACGCTCACGGACGAAAAACCGAAGCAGGCATGAGGCAGGGCAGAGGGAAAGGAGACCGGTCTTGGGTCAGAAAGTAAATCCAATAGGTTTCAGGGTCGGCGTCCTCAAGGACTGGCGTTCCCGTTGGTACGCGGACAAGAAATCTTACGGCAGCCTGTTACACGAGGATCTCAAGATCCGCGACCTCGTCAAAATCCGCCTGAAGGATGCCGCCGTGCCGGAGGTGATCATCGAGCGCTATGCGAACCGCGCCCGCGTCACGGTGTTCACGGCGCGGCCGGGCATCGTCATCGGCCGCAAGGGCGCGGATATCGAGAAGCTGCGCGAGGAGATTGCCCGCTTCACCGGCCGGGAAATTTACG
The DNA here is from genome assembly GCA_903871765.1 of uncultured Lentisphaerota bacterium. Lineage (GTDB taxonomy): Bacteria > Verrucomicrobiota > Kiritimatiellia > CAIQIC01 > CAIQIC01 > CAIQIC01. The sequence continues at coordinate 2,418 of CAIQIC010000348.1, read as the reverse complement.
TCGAGATTCGCGAGGTGAAGGATCCGGACACCAACGCGCAACTGGTGGCGGAGAACATCGCGCTGCAGTTGGAGCGCCGGGTGTCGTTCCGCCGCGCCATGAAGCGCGCGGTCCAGATGGCGATGAGCCTGGGCGTGCTGGGCATCAAGGTGCACGCCAGCGGGCGCCTCGGCGGGGCGGAACTGGCCCGCCGCGAGTGGTACAAGGAGGGCAAAGTGCCGCTGCACACCCTGCGCGCCAACATCCAGTACGGCTTTGCGGAGGCTCATACCATGGCTGGCAAGATCGGCATCAAGTGCTGGATCTGCAAGAAGGAAGAAGAACCCACGGTAAAGGAGGACGCCCATGCCTCTTATGCCTAAACGGGTGAAGTACCGCCAGTCCCAGCGCGGGAACCGCAAGGGCCTGGCCTACGCCGGGCAGACGCTGGCCTTTGGCGAGTGCGGCCTGAAGGCGCTGGACCGGATCTGGCTCACCGCGATCCAGATTGAGGCGTGCCGCGTGGCGATCAACCGCGACCTGAAGCGCAAGGGCAAGCTCTGGGTCCGGGTCTTCCCGGACAAGCCCTACTCGCAAAAGCCCCTGGAAGTGCGCATGGGCAAGGGCAAGGGCGCCGTCGAGGGCTGGGTGGCCGTGGTCCGCCCGGGTCGGATTCTGTTTGAGATCGGCGGCGTCACGGAAACGGCGGCGCGCGTTGCGCTGCGGTTGGCCGCCAGCAAGCTGCCGATCCGCACGCGGTTTGTCACCCGCGGACTGATGTAAGGAACCCGGCGACATGAAGAAAAACGAATGGAAAGAGTTGACGGTGGAGGAATTGCGGCAGCAGCGCCAGGATGCGCTCAAGGAGCTGTTCAATCTCCGCCTGCAGCAGACGGCGGGACAGCTCGAAAAGCCGTCGCGCATCCGTGAACTGCGCCGGGATATGGCGCGGGCCAACACATATCTGAAACAGCGGGCAGCCGCCGCGAGGTAAGCATGGCAAACACCACAGCAGAACGAGGCGTGCGCAAGGAGCGCGAGGGCGTTGTCGTCAGCGACGCCATGGATAAAACCATCGTGGTCCAGGCCATGCGCCGTGTGCGGCACCCCTTTTATGGCAAGGAAATCAAAAGTTTCAAGAAATTCTATGTTCACGACGAGAAGAACGCCGGCCGGAAGGGTGACCGCGTATTGATCATGGAGACGCGCCCCCTCAGCCGCTTGAAGCGCTGGCGGTTGGTCAGCATTCTCGAACGGGGCAAGGCAACAACGCCGGGAGTCACCGAGCATGATTCAGCTTAAATCCAGATTGGATGTCGCGGACAATACCGGCGCCCGCGTCGCCCAGTGCATCCATGTGCTGGGCCAGCGCAAGCGCTACGCGCACATCGGCGATATCATCAAGGTCGCCATCAAGGAGGCCCAACCCGTCGGCCTGGTCAAGAAGGGCGAGGTGCACGATGCCGTGATCGTCCGCACCCGGCAGTCCATCCGCCGGCCGGACGGCTCGCTGCTCAAGTTTGACCGCAACGCCTGCGTCATTGTGGATGCGGAGAAAAACCCCCGCGGCACACGCATCTTCGGACCCGTGGCCCGCGAACTGCGCGAGAAGAACCATATGAAAATCATCTCCCTCGCTCCGGAGGTGGTCTGATGAAGCGCGCGCCGAAATGCCACATCAAGCGCGGCGACATCGTCACGGTCATCTCCGGCGACCAGGCGGGCCAGTCCGGCAAGGTGCTCCAGGTCATGCCGGAAAAGGGTCGGGCCATTGTCGAGGGGCTCAACCAGATCAAGAAGCACATGCGCAAGAGCCAGGATAACCCCAAGGGTGGCATTGTGCAGAAGGAGGCGGCGCTGGCGATCGCCAAGCTGCGATTGCGCACCGCCGGTGTGCCGGAAAAGCGGGCGGCGGATAAAAAAACCGAGGAGGCCCGGTAGCGCGGACCGGCGGGGAGCAGCTACCCGGCGGCGTCCGGGGGGAGATCAAAGGGCATGGCACCGAGACTGAAAACATTGTACCAGACCGAGGTCATCAAGGCGTTGCTGGCTTCGGGCAAATACCAGAACCGTATGCAGGCGCCGCGGTTGACGAAGATCGTGGTCAACATGGGCATTAACGCCGTGGCGGAGCGCGAGGCGGTCAAGAACGCGGCCGAGGATCTGGCCCGGATCAGCGGTCAGCGGCCGGTGATCATCAAGGCGCGCAAGAGCATTTCCAACTTCAAGTTGCGCGAGGGCATGCCGATCGGCGTCAAGGTGACCCTGCGTGGCGACCGGATGTACGAGTTCCTGGAGCGGCTGATCAGCGCGGTGCTGCCGCGCATCCGGGACTTCCGCGGGGTCTCGCCGAAGAGTTTCGACGGGCGCGGCAATTACACGCTCGGGTTGAAAGAGCAGTCGCTGTTCCCGGAGATCCGGCCGGACCAGGTCAAGAAG
>CAIQIC010000347.1 GCA_903871765.1 uncultured Lentisphaerota bacterium | reverse complement strand
GGCGGAACCGGCGCGGCTGGCCAGATCAGGTTCACCTACACCTGATGCTGCTCTACCGCTTCATACGCGATGGCGAGGTCACCAGCCTCAATTTGCATTTCCAAACCAAGGGCGACGTACTGGAGCTTCACGCTCACCCCGAGCGCAGCTTTCACGACGTGCGGATCGACCGGGGGGCGATGTCGATTTATGGCCCCGGTAGGACATGGGAAATCATCGGCAGGGCTGGTGACTTCATCCCATTGACCGACATCCAGCAGGAGCATGAGATCACCGCGCTGGAGGATGATACTTTGATTGCAAACGTGTATAAGGGTCCGCAGCCTCAAATGGAGGCCCTAATCAAGCCCGACTGGGCTCCGTACGAATAGGACCGGACCATGTCCATCACCTACACTTGGACCTTCCCGCAGCTTAACGTGCAGACCAGTGCCTACGGCCAGACGGACGTGGTCTACAGCGTCAGCTACGTGGTCACCGCCGACGATGGCGACGGCCATACGGCGCAGGCCTACGGCTCATGCGGCATTCCCTACATCGCCGAAGACTCGTTCGTGCCCTATCTCGGCCTGACGCCGTCCATCGTGCAGGACTGGGTTACCACAAGCCTCGGCACGGAGCAGGTGGGCAACATCGAAGCCTACCTCTCGACCCAGATCGCGGATCAGATTAATCCTCCGACCGCAACCCTGCCCCCGCCGTGGGGCTGATATCTAGGAGACTGTCATGGAAATGAATGCCGATCAGCGTATCCGTATGACCATCGGCGATCTGGTGGTGCAGATGGAAATCGCGCGCGACCAGATCAAAGACCTGCAGGCGCAGCTTGACGCCGAGAAGGCCAAGAACGCCCCGCAGGAGCCCCCCAAGGAGGCCTGAGCCCATGCTGCAGGAAATGATCGATGCAGTCATCAGACATGCCATCACGGGCGCTGGAACGGTCATGGTGGCCCATGGTATCGGAACCTCCGATCAGATGCAGGCTGTGGTCGGCGGTATCATGGCGGCGATCAGCATCTACATGACCTACCAACACAAGAAGGCCATGCTGGCCAAGCAAGGAAGCTGAACTCATGTCGCAACTTTCCTCCGCCATTAAGGCGTTCAAGGCGTCCGGCGATGTCGGCGCTCTGGTCAACACCATCGCCGTCGATCTGCAGAAGGACTTTGCGTGGCTGCAGAAAATCCCCGGCGTGACCCTGCTGGAGGGCTGGGTCATCGACTTCATCGCGGGTGAACTGACGGCGCTGGGGGCTTCGCCCACGCTGGTGGACTTCGTCAAAACCGCGATCCTGAACGCGATCAATTTACCCGAACCGCACTAAAAAACGGGGGCGAAAGCCCCCGTCCCTTACTTGAAGACCTTGACCTTGCCCACGATCAACGGGTTCAGGGCCACTTCCCCGGCGAAATAGTACTCTTTCGTTTCTGCGTTGCGATACCACTCATCCACGATCAGAAAGTCGTTGGACGACAGGGCCGCGACGAACTCCTTCAGGCTCCTTACCGGGTATTCGGCAATCACCTGATGGACCAAGTTGCCCGCCGTGAAGCTGGGCATGTTCATCGTCACCTGAAATTTCATTTAATCTCCAATAAATTGGGCGGACGGCGATTAAACCGCCCGCCCGTTATATCAACCGAACTCGTCGTCGTCCGCCGTATTAGCGGGCGGCGTGGCCTTAGTCGAGCCCGTGGACGGGGGCGTGTTCGCCGGACGGCCAGCGGACGCCGCAGGGCGGGGCTGAGCCTCCAGATCGACCGGGCGGGGAGCCCACTGAACGATCTCCAACTTCGGGCAGTAGTTGGTGGACTTCTGGCCCTTGCCCTCGGACACGATGGGGATGGTGTCCGACATGATCACCACCGGCAGCTTGCCGGGGTTCGCCTTCACACCGGCCAGATAGGCGTCGTGCAGTTCGTCCATGCCACGCAGGAACGCCTTGGACACCGACGCGATCTCACGCACGTCACCGCCGCATTCCTTGCCCAGCTTCACCAGAATACGCACGCCGGATTTGTGGTTGGCCGTGGGGGCTGTGCGTTGAGGATGGGTGTCGGGATAGGTCACGACGTCAAAGTCGGGAGCCTGCCCGGCCACAAAGCTGATCCAGCCGGTCTGCACGTTCTCCAGATCAAACACGGCCTTGAAGGTGCGGGTGATGTCCACCTCTTCGTTCGTGTTGTTCTCGCGATCCACGCGCGCCCACCGGCCCGCTTTCGCGTTGTATTTACAGACCGGAATGATGTCGCCGCCGGTCGCGGATTCATAGTTCAAGCCAAGAGCCATTTGCTCGTTCTCCAATGCGGCTATCTGGCCAGCCGCTTGCCTTACCCCGTTGCGGGGATTTCAGAGACCCCAGACCTCGAACGCCGCTTGGCGGGTCAGGGGATCGTTAAAATAGAAGCTGTCCACGTCGGGCACGACCATGGCCGCCAGTTCGCTGGGATCGCCGCTGACGGCCAAGAACCGCTGGATGGCCCTTCCTATGGTCTCCAACGCCTGCAGGTGCTGCTCGCTGTTCTCAAGCTCGTAGCAGGCCACCTTCTTGGGCGTGGTGTAGCAGATGCGGGCGCTGGAATTGCCGCGCACGGCCTTGTACAGCGACACCTGCCGGGCGTGGTTGATGCTGATCTTGGACGGCAGCGCGTGAGTGGTTTTCAGGTCCACCAGAATGCCGTGCTGGCCCCACTCAAAATCGAAATAACCGATGATCGGCACGTCTAGGCCCTCGACCGTGTGCGAGACGTGGCCCTGCAGTTCCGTGGGCACGCCGTAGGGGCGAAGCTCCGCCAGCGCCTGTGCGACCATGCCGGGGATGCCGTCCCGCTCCTTCTCCTTGCGGGGGTCGGTGTTCAGCGCCGTCAACTGATCGAACTGGGCGACGGCTTTCTCCACGCACTCCGTGATGGGCGCGGAGGGCTCCAGCAGGCCATGAGCCACGCCGGTCTCCGTGGCGGTCCCACGGTGCGCTGCAGCGCCCACAGACGTGCTGCGCTTGAGGCACTTCTGCAGCACGAACATGGCCGGGCTGGCGATGAAGGTGTTGCAGGACGACGGGGACAGGTGCTCGATGCCGTGGGCGGCGAAAGATGACATGGCGTTCCAGATACGATTGAGGTGGAGGCGCACCATGCCTGAGCGGACAAAATGCGTCAAGCGGGCGTCAAGCCCTACATTTTTCGTTGACAGCCCAAAACAGCCAAACTAAAACAGCGTCATTGATTGTATCTCACTAACGAAAACAACCTGATCGGAGACCGACATGACCCCCTACGAAACCTTCGATTTCTTCATCCGCCGTCTGGCCGATGGGGCGCTCCTGCGCCTCATCGATGATGCCG
>CAIQIC010000346.1 GCA_903871765.1 uncultured Lentisphaerota bacterium | reverse complement strand
CCTTATCAGACTTTGCACGGATCAAGGGCCATGGATGGCTTTTGGGGCGTCTGAATTCTCACGTACTGTGGTTTTCGGGGAACACAGTTACGGTCCAAACTGCCGAGCAGTTCTCGCAAGTTCGCATGGGTGCTACGTGCTTCTCCAGCATGGGAGATATGGTTTCCCTGAATAGGCTGTACTTCGTGTTGCCGAACCCCCTCGTGCACCTGTTGCCCGACAGCGGCATTCTCGTCGTCTGCGGTATGGCTCACGAATCCGTGATCAAAACACGACGATCTCAGTGGGATTCGGAGAGCTGCATCTCTCTTTGGGATCTGCGGACAGGAAACCTCCTTTGCCATTTTTTGCCAAAGTACGCTTTTGGTGACTTCTACCGCGTTGTGGCTTCACCCGATGAAAGGTATGTCGCAATCTCGCAACTGCACGAAGGCGAAGATCTGCACGTCATTGATGTGGCTGCGCGGAAGGAGTTAATCCAGACAAGTGGTCGCCTTTCGTTCTTCCGCTCTGATAACACACTCGTTCTCCTCCCTTCTGTGGGATACGACGGCCCGAATGGAGGTCTTCGCGTCTACGATCCTTCCAACAATCGGATGACCGAAGTGCTCTCGCAGGACCGAGCTTACGAGAAGGGCTTGGACTTTCGTGACGCTGTCGTGATGGAGGCGTCGGAGGCTGTAGTTGCCCTTTGCGGTTGGCCGCAAACGACTCTCCGACATTTCGCTCTCGCGGACCTTCTTGCCGGCAGATCATCGTCCCTTCGGCTGCCTTTGGACAAGGATCTAAAGCCTTCCTGTCTTGTGCTGGACTCTCTGGGTCAGCAACTTATCAGCGCTTCGGATAACGATATGATCAGGAGAGTGGATGTTGCGAAAGAGTTGACGGGCGCAGACCGCCTATTGGACATCAACCCCAAACCCATCGGCGGATCCTGTTTCGCTGGATGGGCCATGGATCTCCATACACTCTCCAGTATTCCACTCGATCCTGATCATCACGTGTTCGACACCAAGCGCAGCGAGATTGGCGAGGCTGTCTACAACCTCAAGTACCGAGACGACCGGTCTTGGGTTAGTCCGATAGCCAGCACCATTGCCGCCTTTGTCGCATACAGAGAGGATTTTGCCGGTGTTAAAGCGGTACTGGCTGTGCCAGCATCGAATCTTCTCCGTGCTTTCCAACCTGTCCCGGCCATTGCCTCCGCAATCGGCCAGATTCTGGAACTTCCCGTTCCGGTTGATTACATCCTCAAGACCAGGGAAACGATTCCGCTCAAAGGCATCGATGATCAGCAGAGGCGGCACGAGGCGTTGCAGGACGCATTTAGAGTTGCCGATGAACGGTTTGCGGGGGCGCACGTCCTCCTTGTTGATGATCTCTTTCGGTCGGGTGAGACACTGGATGCCGTGGCAGCAATTTTGGTATCGCAAGGGAAAGTTGGCAAGGTCTCGGTCGTAACGGCAACCATGACGAGGTCGCGCCGATGACAATAGCCGATGATAGACTTCCTGCTTTGACATATCTGCGAAAAGCCCTTGCCAATCCGGCGGCGGATTTCCGCGCCGGCCAGTGGGAGTGCATCGAGGGGATTCTGAAGAGCCAAAGGCAGTTGGTCGTTCAGAAGACCGGCTGGGGCAAGAGCATGGTCTACTTCCTGGGCACGCGGCTCTTGCGGGACCAGGGCAAGGGCCTTACGTTGCTGGTGTCGCCGCTGCTCGCCCTGATGCGGAATCAGATCATGGCCGCGGAACGGATCGGAATTCGAGCCGAAACGATCAACTTCACGAATGCCGATCAGTGGGATGCCATTGAGCAGCGGCTGATTGGCAATCAAGTCGACGTTCTGCTCATCTCGCCGATGCGTCTGGCGAACGAAGGCTTCAGGGACCGTGTCCTGCAACACATCGCGAACCGTGTGGGGCTGTTTGTGGTTGATGAAGCCCATTGCATTTCCGACTGGGGGCACGCCTTCATGCCGGACTACCGTCGCATCGTGCGGGTTCTTCAAGCCCTGCCCAGAAACATCCCGGTGCTTGCCACGACGGCTACGGCCAATGACCGCGTTGTCCGCGATGTCGCCGATCAACTCGGGGCGCTGAATGTGGTGCGCGGGCCGCTGATCCGCGAGACACTAGCCCTGCAGAACATCTGGCTTCCCAATCCGCCCGCTCGCATGGCCTGGTTGGCAGAACATCTGAAAGACCTGCCGGGAAGCGGGATCATCTACACGCTGACCGTCCGGGATTCGGAACGAGTTACCGAATGGCTGAAGGCGAACGGGTACAACGTGGAGGCCTACCACTCCAAGGTTGATTCCGAGGCAGAGGAACAGGGCGCGGAGAACGAAAAGTACAGGCGCGAGCAATTGGAGCACCGCCTGTTGAACAACGAGGTAAAGGCGCTTGTTGCCACGGTCGCCCTGGGCATGGGGTTCGACAAGCCGGACCTGGGTTTTGTGGTCCACTTCCAGCGGCCGGGTTCTGTGGTGCATTACTACCAGCAAGTCGGCCGCGCAGGCAGGGCGGTCGATTATGCCTATGGGATTCTCATGGGTGGCGAGGAGGATAAGGAAATCACGGATTTCTTTATCCGAAGCGAGTTTCCGCCGCAGGCACATGTGGACAAGATTCTCGGCGCGCTGAATGCCGCCGACGGCGGCCTGTCGGTCCCGATAATGCAGAGGCAGTTGAACTTGTCTAAAGGGAACATTGAAAAGACACTGAAACTCCTGGCTGTGGAAACGCCGTCACCCGTTGCCTACATCAAGCCACGCTGGAACGCCACGCCCGTCAACTACCAGATGGACCTTGAGAAGATTCGCCGCCTGTGTGAACTCCGCCAAGCGGAGCAGGCACAGATGATTGACTACATGAAGACGAAGGAATGTCTCATGGTCTATCTCGGCCGGGCGCTCGATGACAAGACGGTGCAGGAGTGCGGCAAGTGCGCGAATTGCCTCCGGCGCGACCTGGTGCCGACGACGGTCAACACCGACCTTGCCAATCGCGCGGCCATTTTCCTGAAGCGGAGTTATCAGCCAATCGAGCCGCGCAAGAGATGGCCGGCAATGGACATCTTCGAGTACTCCCCGTTCAGGGGATCGGCTATCGGCGCGGACATCCTGGCCGAACAAGGGCGGGCGCTGTCGCTGTGGGGAGATGCCGGCTGGGGGCACATGGTGCGAGAGGACAAGTACAAAGTCGGCAAGTTCAGAGATGAATTGACGGACGGATGCCTGCAAATGCTTGAGGCATGGAAGCCGCAGCCGCCACCGTCATGGATGACCTGCATTCCATCGCTGGCACACCCGGACCTCGTGCCCGATTTTGCCCGCCGATTGGCGGCGAGAATCGGCATTCCGTTTGTACCTTGCCTGAAGAAGATCCGCCAGAATGAGCAGCAGAAACGAATGCAGAACAGTTTCCAGCAGGCGAAGAATCTGGACGGGGTGTTTGAGGTGGATGAAGCGGGCATGCCCGGCGGGCCGGTTCTGCTCGTGGATGACATGGTAGATTCCCGGTGGACATTCACTGTAGCGGCGGCGCTCTTGCGGCAGGCGGGCTGTCCCGCCGTGTTGCCGCTGGCCTTGGCGCTTAATTCACCGCGTACGGACTGAGGAGTGTGGAAAATGACGACGGAACAAATTACGGAGAACGCGAAGGCGATTCTCCTTCTGTGCGGACGATTCGGCGCGGGTGACGAAACCGGGGCGCAACCGCTCAACGTCAAGGAGTATGACGAGGTTACATCATGGCTGG
>CAIQIC010000345.1 GCA_903871765.1 uncultured Lentisphaerota bacterium | reverse complement strand
GGGCCGCGGGCGGTGGGGCCGCCGTGACATAGGCGTGGAGGGCGCGGTTGTCTTGCAGTAGCAGCATGTTGCCCGGCGGCGGCAAGATGACGCCGCGCAGCTCGCGCATCAGGTCGAAGTCGGGGACGCTGCCCTGGCGCGTGACCTGCCCGGTGCGGCGGTCAACCTCCTGCACCACCAGGGTCTTCTCGATCGTTTTCTCGACGGTCTTCTCAACCGTCTTCTCGATCGCCTTCTCGCTGACGCCGTAGAACAGGATGCGCGTGTCGTCCAGCTTGAGGATGCGGGGATTGCCGATCTTGTCCGCCGCCGTGTTGATGCCGATGATCCGCTGTTTCTTTTCCAGATCGATGATGACCACGCCATCCTTCTCGTTGAGCAGCAGCAGCCCCTCGGTGAGCATGACCAGATTCCGCATGTCGAGCGGATACTCGTAGGCCGGATCGTCGCACGAGAGCAGCTTGCGGTCCTGCTCATTTTCCTTGCCCACGACCACATTCGGTCCGCCGATCGGCCACATCCGTTCTGATCTCGACAACTCCCGCGTCGCGCCGCCCTCGGCCAGGGCGCACTGATAGAGTTGGGGCGGCGCATCCCGCTTCCGGATCTCGATCTGGATAAACGCCTCCTGCGTGCCGACGCAAAACTGCGCGCGGTTGATCTGATTGCTCTCGCCTTTGGCGATCCAGCGCAGCGGCAGGAGGTCGCCGGTCCGCAACTCGAACCGGGAATATGGAATGCCGGGTTCCCAGGCGGGCTGCAACCGCGCGCCAAACAGGTGCAGTTGCCCGGCTTGGGCGAGCGGCGGCGTCATCCAAGTCCGCGCATTCATGTTCGTATTGCGCAACACCAGCCGGTCCCACAGCGGCCGGCCGGTGGCCGCGTCATAGGCCCGGAGTTCGGCATCGGCATCGTACATCGCGAAGACGCCGTCCGACAACGCGACCCCGGCGGTGCTGCGCCAGACGGGCAGCCGCCACAGCACGGCGCCGGTCTGGCCATTGATCGCCATGACAGCCTGGACACCCGACTGATTAGGATCGGCGCCGGAGCAGAGCACCAGCGTTGTCTTGTCGAACAGGATCTGGCCCACCGTGCCCATTGTGAACCGGCGCCAGGCGCTCCGGCCGCGGGCGTCGAGATCAATAGCTTCCAGCATCCCGTCAGCAGCCACGAACAGGCGCCCTTGCAGCGGCGAACCGGCCGGCGGCGCGAAGAAGCGGGTGCGCTGCGCGCAGGGCAGATCCCAGGCGTGCTTGAACGGCAGGCCGAGCGGGCCGGGCTTCTCCGCCGAGCCGTTGGGATTCAGCAGCGTGTCCGGCTTGTAGGCCGCGGTCGGCGCCGTCTCGTCCGTCGCCAGGACCAAGGTCTTGCCCGCCAGCGCGTAATTCCAGACCGCCTTGCCCTCCGGCCAGGCGCGGCGCTCGCGCACGGCGCCGTCGGCGGCATTCAGGCTGAGCAGCGCATCACCTGCCGCCAGCGTAATGACCTCGCCGTGCACGCTGCCACGGCCGACGATGATCTCGGGGGCCGGCACATCCCACTGCACCGCGCCGGTGTCCAGCGCCACACCGACCAGCCGGTTCACGGTCCGCACCACCGCGCGGTCCTTCGTCGCGCCCAGCAGTTCGAGCGGCTGAATAAAGATTTGTTCCCAGAGCAGTTGCCCGGTCTGCCGGTCAGCCGCGAACAGGGCGGCCCCGTCCCGGGCCAGGAGCAACACCCGCTCCCCCGCGACCAGCGGCGCCGCCCCCCGCGACGCGGCCAGTCCGGCCCGGAGTGCCGCCACGGCCATCCCATGGCGGCAGGTGCGCACCCACTCCACGCGTCCGTCGCGGGCATCCAGCCGGGCAGCGAGGCCGGCGTGTCCAAAAAACAGTGCCCCGTCCGCCACGGTCAGCGGGTTGCCGCGCTGGCGCACGGCGAGTGGCAGCTCGCGGAACAACCGCCCGGCGACCGTGTCGGCGCCGGCATCCACCACTGTACTACGCCAGATGAGCGCGCCGTCGTCCGCCGCCGCGCAGACGATGTCCCACCGGCTGTCGCCCGGGTTTGCCTTGTTCCCCACCAGTTCGGTGTAATACAGGCAAGCGCCCGCGATGACGGGGTCCGCGCAGACCGCGTGAAATTCCGACGATGCACTGTTCGTCGCCGGCGGCGGCAGCGCGCCGACCGTCTCCCAGAGCGTGCGACCGTTTTCCACATCCAGCGCCCGGACCTGCGCGGGGACGCTGGCCTCGCCCGCGCGGATGTACAGCCGGCCGCCGGCCAACGCCGGACGCCAGGCGCCGGGAAGCTGCAGCTCGCCCGGCGGGTTGGGAGCCAGCACCGGATCGCTCGCGAACCAGAGCGGGGCCGACGGATCCGCCAGGTCGTACCACGCGAGCCAACGGCGCGCGCCGGCCATGATCCGGTTGCCGCGCACCTGCACATCCACCAGACTGGCGCCGTGCTGGATCGTGAGGGTATCGTCCGGCCAGACCGGAACCGCCGGGAGGCGCAACCAGCGCGGCTCCAGCTCGGCCAGTTTCGGCTGGTCCCGATCCTCCGCCGGCATTCCCTGGAGCAGGCGCGCCTTGATGTTGGCGGCCGTTTCGGTTCTTCCCATCCAGGGAAAAAGCGCGGTTGGATCCACATCCGCAAACAGCGTGTCGAGCGCGGCGGGCTGGCCCTCGCTCGCGGCGGCCAGCCAGAGGCCGATCTGTGCGGCCTGCCGGGTGGCTGGTTCGAGCGCATGCTGCAGAATGTCGCCAAATGACCGCCGGGCAGCAGCAATGCGTCCGCGTTGCAAGTCTGCCTGCGCCCGGGCCAGCAGATCCCGATTGGCCGTCGGGGACCATGGCGACTGCCGGTACCAACCCAGCGCCTCGCGTCCGGCGCGCTGCATCGGCGTGCGGAGCCGGATCCGCTCCTGGTACTGGGTCTCCTGAACCTGCCGCAGCGCGCTCACCGCGGCCGTATCCATCTGTCGCAGGCGTAGGTCAATCGCGCGCACGGGGTCCAGCAGACCGAGCCCGTCGACGGTGAGCACGGGCTTGTCCGCACCCGCCGCGACGCGGATGGCCCGATCGAAAAGCTCGGGATTCTTGTCCGGCTCCTGACCGGCCAGGTCGGACCATGCCGGGCTGAGGAGGTCCGGAACGGGCGGGACGCTGACGCCGGCCGGCTGCGGCCGCGGCGCGGACGGACGGATGGCCGGCACTGGCGCCGCCTGGTCAGCGCGCCGGCGCGCCAGGGCGGCTTTCAAGTCATCCAACATCTGCTGGTTCGATTGACCGACAAACTTGGCCCGCGAAAAGACCGGCCGCCAGGGATCGAGAATCGAGGTATGCGCCCAGGGCCAGGCTTCGCTCAGGATGCGGTCCGCCACCATCAGAAATTCGCGCGTCCGGTCGTCATTGCGGAACCCATCCATGGCATCCAGGACCGATTGCATCGTCGGGATCGTTGCCGCAGACTCCACCTGGGCCAGCAGGCGCACCGCGCCAAGCCGCGCGTAGGGATTGTCCGGATCAAGCGCTTGCAGGCGCTGCAGCAGGTCCCAAGATTCCCACAAGCGACCCTGGTCCCACCGCACCACGCACAGGCAATCGTATGCGTCGAACACCTCGGGGTTGCTCTCGTCCAGCAGCCCGGCCTGATGCAGGGCCACCAGCCGTTCCGCGGCATACGCGGTCCAGCGGTTCATCCGCTTGTCCGCCATGGACGCGCGCCGCATCGTGCCCAGCAGTTCCGCCGCCAGATCCACGCGGCCGGGGAGCGCCGCCACCAGCTCCGCGAGCGCCTGGTGGCCGCGCTCCGTATCGCCGGCGTCGTAGCAGCGCTGCGCCCGCTCGCGCAATTGCTGGAGCGGCGGCTCCAGGACGGCCGGCGCGTCCGCCCCCGCCCGGCCCAGGCCGCCGAGGAGCAGCAGGCAAAACAAAGTGAATTTGGAACTCATGAAACTGAAAGTCCTTGCCTTGGGAGGATCAGGAATTTTTACGAGACGGAACATCGGTCGGAAGATTTACCGCAGAGCACGCAAAGAGCGCAAAAGCTGAAAGTTCTCCGGATGGAGAAATGAAGATCGTAGAGTGGCGTCCAGCCTTCTGTTCTATGCGATCTTTGTGATCCCTCCTCATCGGAGGACTTCCAGTTTTGCGGTTAACCATCCGCACTTTCAGTCTCCGAATAAAATCTGCGTAATCTATGAAATCTGTGGATTAAACAAGTTCGTGCATCCGGATTGCCTTTCGCGCTTTTTCGCGCTTGCCCGCCGTAGTCCCGATTTTCAAGGCGTCGGGACGAAGGCTGGGCATTTCGTAGTTTCAATTCTTCATGCTGGCTCATCATGACCGCTGCTCTTCCGGCGCGAAGGCCGAGGGCAGCACCACCGCCGCGCCGTTGTCCTCGTGAAACCGGAGGCTGACCGACCAGTCGTCGCCCAGGTTGCCCACCTTGATCATGATCCGGTTCACGCCGGCCGCCAGCGGCAACGCGACCTCCTGGGTCACGACCGGGGCCTCCGCCGACTTGGACGGTTCGAGTTGCGCCCGCTGCTGGCCGTTGAGCCACAGGATGGCGCAGTTATCCACCGCCAGCGTGGCTTGGATTGTCCGGGCCTTGTCCGCGCGGACGTCGGCCACGGCAAAGCAGACCCCGTACGGCGCCGGCGGCATCACGTAACCGAGCCGCAGCATGCCGTTGGCCAGCAGCAGGGACGTACGCTGCCATTTGATCTCGCGTTCCAGCTTGTCGTTGGGGTCGGCGCCCTCGCCGGTCCAGCCGTATTTCGTTTTGAAGGTCTGGCTGAAATCCACCTTGTCCTCCGGCGGCTGCTTCTGCTGGAACCCGGCGTTCTTTTCATCGGACGGAAAAGCCCCGAGCACCATCCAGTCCGCGACATAGCCCTGGGGCCGGGCCAACTCGACCAGTTGCTGCACGCTGCACACGCCGGACAGGGCGCGGGCGGCATCGGCCCGGCGGGTCGCATTGGTGCCGCTGAGATCGTCCTGCAGGTACTTCCGGATGTACCCCGCCAGATCGGCCGGCGCCCGGCTGGGCGGGAGCGCGCCCAGCGCGGTCAACACCGCCTGGCGCACCTCCGGGCTGTCGTCATGCAGCGACGGCCCCAGCAGCTCGAAGAGGTCCACGCCCGCGCACTTCTCCAGCCCGTGCACCGCGGCCCGGCGGATGGCCGGATCGGGCACGGTCAGGCAGCGCTGATACAGCGCCTGATAACGCGCGGGCATCATCTCCGGATGGGCCAGCGCTTCGAGACACGCGCCCAGGATCGCCGGTGGCGCATCCGGATGCTGGCCGATGTTGCGGGCGATGAGCTCGCCCAGTTCCGGCCCCGGGCACAACGCGCCGGCAACGCGCGCCGCCGCGGGCAGATCGTTCGTCGCGGCGCCCTGGAAGATCTGGCTCAACGCCGCCGTTAATTCCGCCGGCGTATACCGGCGCAAGGCCCGCTGGCACAGCCGGTCGCTCACCGCATCGCCCTGCACGAGCTGCTGGATATGCACGAGGCGTGGAATCAACTGCGTGTCGTGCACGTCGGTCAGTCCGCGCAGCAGGGGCTGGAGGTGGTCCGGCTGGCGGTGGCGTTCCAGCAACTGGTCAATCCGTTCCCAGGCGGCGGGCGAGCCCACGTAGGCCAGCGCCCGCGCGATTTCGCGGAGGGCCGGAAGTTCGTCCTCGGGCTTGGCGGCTTTCAGCGCCGGCTCCAGGTCGGGCCAGGTGGCCGCGCCTTCGAGCGCCGCCTGGGCCGCGAGCGCGGTCCAGCGCACCAGGCTGTCGGGGTCGTTCACCGCGGCCTTGGCCGCGGGCAGGCCCGCCGGTTCCCGGCTCAGCTCGATGGCGCGGAGCCCGAGGATGCGCATCGCGGGTTGGGCGTTCGTCAACAGCGTGCCGACCTTGGAAAGC
>CAIQIC010000344.1 GCA_903871765.1 uncultured Lentisphaerota bacterium | reverse complement strand
TGGACGCCTGAAGCCGCCGGCCGGCGGCTACCGCGGGGCAACTTGAGAATTCGGCGCCAGCCCCCGGTTTTCACTATCGGAGCGGAATCGGTGACGATTCCGGCCGGAATGCTTAGGCAAGACCAAGGAGCATCGCAGCGGCCGTGGCATGATAAACGGCCCCAACCCGGCGCGAGCTTCCTGGGAAAGGTGGTAGGCTGTCTTGACGTAGATGTGGTAGGGCGGGATCGGCTCCGGGCGCGCCCAACTGTTGTTGATGATCTCGATGAGTTCCTGCGAAATATCCACGCAAAACCGGTCATTCCACCGGTCTTCGAACCACCTGGCGAGTTTGTCGCAGGCGTCATGGTCCAGGACATCTATATTGAGTTCCCCCTGCTTCGAGAGACCGGCCATGGTGAGGTTGCTGCTGCCAAGGTAGCCGATCTTGGGGTTCAGCGGGTCCTGCCGGAACAGGAGATACAGCTTTGCGTGTAGGGGATGGCGCAGGAACAGTTTCACCACAACTTTGCGGGCAGCGATTTGCGCCGCCAACGCTCGTGATTATTGTACCTGAAAACGGCTGTGTCGAGGTTGAAGTGCTCGGAACAGCAGACCAGCGCCCAGCGGGGTCCTGCAGAACGGTTATTTCCTGCGGCGGGTGCGGTACGCGGGACGGGACTCGTGCAGCGCCTGGGGACTGCCCTCCGATCCCAGAAAGTCCGCCATGGAAACCGTGTCGGCGGGAAAGGCCTTGCGCAAGGGGCCATCCTCGGTGACGCAGGTTGTGCCCAGGGACCGCGCGAGCAGGATGTATTCCGCATCGTACGCCGTGGCGCGACCTTCGACGGCCACGGGCAGCAGGCCGGCCAGATCGACCGCATATTCGTTGCCACGCATCAAATCTTCCGCGTCCTGCCAGATGCGGCGCGCCTCCAGGAGGGGCAACTTGGAGAACAGACACGCACAAACCAGTATGTTGGCGAATTCGTGCCGCCAGAGGTCGGGAGCCACCCAGTGGTCCTCGGCCTCGCGCAACTGCTGTGCCGCCGGCGTCTTGTCGCCCGCCATGAAGAAATAGGCGAGGATGTTGACGTCCACGACGATCATGCCCGCCCCCACCGTCTGGCTCTGGCCAAAAAAGCATCGGTCAAGGGCCTGGCCAGTTTGACGGGTGGAGCATACAGCCGGACCAGCGGCGGCCGTATATTGGCCTCCAAGATCGCCACAACGTGCTTCGTCATGGAACGGTGGTGCTGGTCGGCGTCTTCCCGCAAGCGCTGATGCAAATCGCTCGGCAGATTCTTGATGACAAGCGTAGCCATGATTACTTCCTTTCTGCTGCCATTTTACTTCCTGCCCAAAACCCTGTCAACAGCCCCCTTTTTTTGCCAACATCCAGCGCCCATTAGACGAAGAAGAAATTGAAAACTGTGCCCCGTTCTGCTAGGGTGCGGGCATGCAGAATGATCGTTCCGTATCGCATGATCGACAGGAGGAGACGCCGGAGGCCAAGGCCCGTTGGTTTCGTTCCCTGCCCATGGCCGATCGCATGCAGATGCTGTGCGACTTGACCGAGATCGCCGTGTCAGTCAATCCCTCCTTGCTGGAGAAGAAGCATGCTGAATCGGCTCCAGGCCGTGTTCAAGTCATTTCAGCGACATGACGTGAAGTACGTCGTGATCGGCGGGATTGCCTCGATCTTGCACGGCGTGCCACGCGCCACGTTCGACCTCGATATCCTGATCGAAGCGACGTCCGACAATGCTCGGCGATTGCTGGACGCTCTGCTCGATGCCGGACTGGGTACGGCGGCGTTGACTTTGCCGGAGGACGTGTTAGCCCACGAGATCACTATCTTCAAGGATCGGGTGCGGGTGGACGTTCAAACCGCCACGCCGGGTTTGCGCTTCGCTGACGCCTGGTCGCATCGTAAGACGGTAACGTTTCACGAACAGGAATTCTTCATTCTCTCGAAGGACGATTTGGTGCGCTCCAAACGCGCCGCCGGCCGGCCGGTGGATCTGGAAGATGTACGCCTGCTGGAACTGCCGGGAACCGATGACGCAGCATCGAAGAGAAGCGGCTGAAAAGTAGATGTCTGGCCACGGTGGTTGATAACGGGCCCCTCAGAGTTGATCCTCCCATGCATCCGCACCTGCGCCGCCATGATCTGCCGTTCTGCTGGCCGGACCCGCCGTTCCGGGTGGTGCTGGTGCGGCCGGAGATTCCGCCGAACACCGGCAACATCGTGCGCCTGTGTGCGGCGACGGGCTGCCCGCTGCACCTCGTCGGGCCGCTGGGCTTCCGCCTGGCCGACAAGTCGCTCAAGCGCGCCGGACTGGATTACTGGGACGAGGCGGAATTGCACACGCACCCGGACTGGGACGCGTTCCGACAGACGGTGCCCGATGACCGGCTCCACCTGTTCAGCACGGGCGGGACGCGCTGCTACACCGACGTCCGGTACCAGCCTGGCGACCTGCTGCTGTTCGGCAGCGAGAGCGTCGGGCTGCCCGATCCGCTCCTGCGCGCGTATCCGGACCGCGTGCTGGGTGTGCCCATGCGGCCGGGCAAGGTGCGGTCGCTCAACCTGTCTAACACGGTGGCGATCGTGGTGTACGAGGCCCTGCGCCAGGCAAACAAAATTTGAACTTTTTGCAAGCCGGCATGGTCAGAAACCGTGCGGCAACACTAACCGGGAGAACACGATGAGCACGGGTATCGAGATGATCAATGCGCGCGTCCGGGAGGAAAGCGGCTGGGTGGGCACCCTGCGGGCGGAGATGGGCCGGGTGATCGTCGGCCAGAAATACCTGATTGATCGCCTGCTGCTGGGCTTGCTGGCCAACGGCCACCTGCTGCTGGAGGGCGTGCCGGGGCTGGCGAAAACGCTGTCGGTCAAAACGCTGGCCGCGGCCATCCACACCGGCTTCCAGCGCATCCAGTTCACGCCGGATCTGCTGCCCGCGGATCTGATCGGGACGCAGATCTACAGCCCCAAGGACGGCACGTTCTCCACGCGCAAGGGGCCGGTGTTCACCAACATCCTGCTGGCCGACGAGATCAACCGCGCGCCGGCCAAGGTGCAGAGCGCCCTGCTCGAGGCGATGCAGGAGCGGCAGGTGACCATCGGCGGCGAAACCCACCCGCTGCCGGAGCCGTTCCTGGTGCTGGCGACGCAAAACCCCATCGAGCAGGAAGGCACCTATCCGCTGCCCGAGGCGCAGGTGGACCGCTTCCTGCTGAAGATCAGGATCACCTATCCCAGCCGCGACGAGGAGCGGCAGATTCTCGAGGCCATGGCCGTCACGGCGCGGACCTTCGACACCCGGCCCGTCGCGGAGCCGGCGGCGATTTTGCGCGCGCAGCAGGTGGTGAACGAGATTTACATGGACGAGAAGATCAAGGATTACATCCTCAACATCGTCGGCGCCACGCGCGATCCCGCGGCGTTCAACTTGCCCTTGAAGGAGTACATCCGTTACGGCGGCTCGCCGCGCGCCACCATCTACCTCGCGCTCGCGGCGCGCACGCAGGCTTTTCTGCAGGGCCGCGGCTACGTCACGCCCCAGGATGTGAAGACCGTCGCGCCCGACGTCCTGCGCCACCGCCTGATCGTCTCCTACGAGGCCGAGGCCGAGGAGCTGACCGCGGACGACCTGCTCCAGCGCATGCTGAACGAGCTGCCGGTGCCCTGACGGCATGCGCGCCGCGCACACGCCATGATACCCAAAGACATATTGAAAAAGGTCCGCCGCATCCAGATCCGCACGCGGCACATGGTGAGCGACGTGTTCGCCGGCGAATACCACAGCGTGTTCAAGGGCCGGGGCATGGAATTCCAGGAGGTGCGCGAGTACACGCCCGGCGACGACGTCCGCTCCATTGACTGGAACGTCACCGCGCGCATGGGCCACCCGTTCGTGAAGCGCTTCACGGAGGAGCGCGAGCTGACCGTCATGCTGCTCGTGGACATCAGCGCCTCGCACGTCTTCGGCGGCACCCGGCAGCTCAAAAAGGACCTCGCCGCCGAAATCGCCGCGGTCCTGGCTTTCGCCGCCATCCAGAACAACGACCGTGTCGGCCTGATCCTGTGCACAGACGAAGTGGAACACTACCTGCCGCCCCGGAAGGGCGTCAGCCATGTGTTGCGGGTGATCCGCGACGTCCTCTACTTCCAGCCGCGCCATCGCGGGACCGCGCTGATTCCGGCGCTGGATTTTCTGAACCACGTCACCACGCATCGGACCGTGACGTTCCTGATCAGTGATATTCTCACGGGTGAGGACCTGAAGCCCGTGCTGACCGTCAGCGCGCGGCGGCACGACCTGATCGCCGTCGTCGCCGGCGACCGCCGGGAACAGACGTGGCCCGCGGTCGGCCTCGTGGAGTGGACCGATGCGGAAACCGGCCGGCGTCAGCTCGTGGACACCTCCGACGCCCGCGTGCGCAATGCGCTGGCCGGGTTCCACGCGAAGCGCCGCGCGACGTTGCTCCAGTTGCTGAACCGGTCCGGGCTGGACGCCATCGAGGTGATGGCCGGCGAACCGTATGAGCGTGCCCTGGAAAAGTTTTTCCGGACCCGGGAGCGGAGGATCCGCAGCTAGGGCGTGTTAGGCCGCCGTACACGCGCGGACCTGGCGCGACAGCGCGCGAAAGCAAACCATGAAGTTGGACAGGACAGATCCTCGGCCGCCGCCGGCGCGCCGGGTGGCCGCCGCCGCGGGGTCGGCGGGCGCCGGCCTGTGGCTGCTGGCGGCCGTGCTGGCCGGCCTGGGGTGCGGTGGCCGGAAGGAGGCGGCCGCACCGCCGCCGGCCGGCGGTACCGCGTTGACGGCCACCCTCAGCACCAACATCATCCGGATCGGCGATTTGCTGCGCCTGCAGGTGACGGCCGAGCATCCCGCCGACCACCAA
The DNA here is from genome assembly GCA_903871765.1 of uncultured Lentisphaerota bacterium. GTDB lineage: Bacteria > Verrucomicrobiota > Kiritimatiellia > CAIQIC01 > CAIQIC01 > CAIQIC01. The sequence continues at coordinate 5,256 of CAIQIC010000344.1, read as the reverse complement.
CTCCAGTTCCCCGCCCTGGCCCGCGACAAGGCCATCATTGTCCGCGACCAGCAGCAGCACACCCAGCCGCTGCCCGCCCACCGGGCGCGCACGACGTGCGACTATGTCATCACCTCGCTGGTCACCGGGCAGTACGACTTCGTCATCAACCGGGTGACGTGGCGGTTGCCGGACGGCACCACGCAGGCCACCAACTTCCCGTTTGCGGCCTTCTCGGTCCGCAGCACCCTGACCGGCACCAACGAACCGCTGCGCGACATTCACGGACTGGCGCACTGGCCCGGACGCTGGCCGCCCTGGCTGATGGTCCTGCTCGCCGCGGCGGCTCTGGCCGTGCTCCTCGCGGTGCTCATCCGACTGTACCGGCGCCGGGCCGCCGCGCCGGTCAACGGCCCGCCGCCCCTGCCGCCGCACGCTGTGGCGCTGGCGGCGCTTCAGGCGCTGCTGGCGCGCGGCTGGATTGAAGCGGAGAACGTCGAGCCGTTCTACATCAAGCTTTCGGCCATTGTGCGCCGCTACCTGGAAGGCCGCTTTGGCCTCCGCGCGCCGGAACGCACGACGGAGGAATTTCTGCGCGAGGCGGCCACCGCCGGCGCGCTGACCCCGGCGCATCAGCAACTGGTGGGCGCGTTTCTGGAGCAAAGCGATCTGGTGAAATTCGCCCGCTATCATCCGACCGGCGCCGCCATGCGCGCGGCCTACGACGCCGCCTGGCGGCTGGTGCAGGAAACACGGCCGGCCCCGCCCGCGGTTCCGGAGGACGCCGCATGAGCTGGCGCTATCCCTGGCTGCTCCTGCTGGCGCTGGCGATCCCCGCGTTGGTCTATCTGCGCTTTGCCCGCCGCCGCCGGCCGACCCTGCAGTTCAGCGACGCAACCCTGCTCGCGCGTCTGCCGGCGGGATGGGCCGTGGCCGCCGCCCGCCTGCTGCCGGCGCTGTACGGCCTGGGGCTGCTGTGCCTCGTTGTGGCGCTTGCCCGGCCGCAAAAGGGCCTGACGGAGAGCCGCGTCCGCACCGAAGCGGTGGATATCGTGCTGCTAGTGGATGTCTCGCCCTCGATGGAGACGCCGGATTTTTCCACCGTCACCCGGCGGCTGAACCGGCTCGACGCGGTGAAGCTGGTGCTGGAGAAGTTCATCCAGAGCCGCGAGCATGACCGGCTCGGCATGATCGGGTTCTCCGCCATGCCCTACACCCTCGCGCCGCTAACGCTCGACCACGATTGGCTGCTGCAGCGGATGCGCCAGCTCCGCCCCTCCATGCTGGGCGACCGGACGGCGATCGGCGACGGCATCGCCTCCGCAATCAACCGGCTGCGCGACAGCCGGGCCAAAAGCAAGGTGGTCGTCCTGCTGACCGACGGCATGAACAACTGGGGCAACCTTTCGCCCGAGAACGCCGCCCAGGCTGCCAAGGCGCTGGGCATCAAAGTGTACAGCGTCGGCGCCAGCGGCCGCGAGGCGCGCTTTGCGGTGCAGGACGATGAAGTGGACGAGGCCGCGCTGAAAAAGATCGCCGCCATCACCGGCGCGCTGTATTTCCGCGCCGCCGATCTGACCGCGCTGCAGAAGACCTACGAGCAAATTGACCGCATGGAGAAAACGGACATGGAGGTGGAGCATTTCACGCGCTATCGGGAACTGGCCCCGCCCTGGACGCTTGGCGCGCTGCTGCTCCTGGGGCTGGAGATGCTGCTGGCGCTGACCCGCCTGGGGCGGCTGCCGTGAGGAACGTGCGATGTAAGAAGTAAGATGTAAAATGTGAGCTGTAGGCAGTATGATTCTGTGAGGTAGTGGGCTGATGCAATTTGGCAATCCAACGTGGTTGTATGCGTTATGGGCGCTGCTGCCGCTGGCCGGGCTGATGTGGTGGTTGACCCGCCGGCGCGAGCGGCGGCTGCTGCGCCTGGTGGCGTCCGAGGTCTGGGCCGCCCTGGTGCCCGGCCGGAACCCCCGGCGTACGCGGGCGAAGCAGGCGCTCTGGCTCGGGGCCGCCGGGCTGCTGCTGGTCGCGCTGGCGCAGCCGCAGTGGGGCTTCCACTGGGAGGAGGTCCGGCAGCGCGGGCTGAACCTGCTCGTGATGCTGGATACGTCGCGCAGCATGGCGGCGCAGGACATCAAACCCAACCGGCTGCAGCAGGCCCAGTGGGGCGTCCGCGATCTGGTCCAGAAATTGCGCGGCGACCGCATCGGCCTGATGGCCTTCGCCGGCAGCAGTTACCTGGCGTGCCCGCTGACGACCGATTACGCGGCGTTCCTGATGATGCTCGGCGACGTGCACGTCGGGCTGATTCCGCGGGGCGGCACGGCCATCGCCCAGGCGCTGACCACGGCCCTGAACAGCTTCGAGCCGGGCGGCCAGGCTGACCGCGTCATCGTGCTGATCACCGACGGCGAGGATCACGAGGGCGACCCGTTGGCGCTGCTGCCGAAACTGAAGGAGCAGAACATCCGCGTCTATACCGTGGGCGTCGGCACGCTGGAGGGCGAATTGCTGCCGGATGAACAGGCGGGCCACGCCGGTTTCTTCAAGGATCGGGCGGGCAACGTGGTCAAAAGCGCGCTGCACGAGGACGTGCTGCGCAAGCTGGCGACGGAAACCGGCGGCGCCTATGTCCGCGCCGTGCCCGGCGATTTCGGACTGGACCGCCTGTACGAACAGAGCATGGCGCCGTTGAAGCGCGACGAGCAGTCGTCGCGCATGGCGCAGATCTACGAAGACCGCAGCAGTTGGTTCCTGGGCGCGGCCCTGGCGCTGCTGGCGCTGGAGGCGGCGCTCCGCCCGGGCGACCGCCGCCGGGAGGTGCCGGCATGAGCCCGCGGCGCCTGCTGTTGCTGCTGAGCCTAGGCGTCGCGGCGCCGGCCGGCGCCCTGCCGCCGCGCGGGGCCATGGACGCCGGCGAGCGCGCCTACGCCGCCACGAACTACACCGCCGCCGCGCAGGCGTTTGCCGACGCCGCCACCAACGCCGCGGCGGAGGCGCTCGACCCCGCGGTGGCCCAGTACAATGCGGGCGCGGCCAGCTACCGCCTGGGCCGGATGGATGCCGCGGCGGACCGGCTGGCGGAGGCGCTGCGCACCAGCGATCTTTCCCTCCAGGAACGGGCCTGCTACAACCGGGGCAACGCTTTGGTGGGACAAAGTGCGGCGCAGCGGCAGCAGAATAAACTGGACGAGGCCCAGAAGAATCTGACCGAAGCCTTGAGCATGTATGAGCGCGCCATCCTGCTGGGGCCGAACGACGCCGCCGCCAAGGTGAACTATGAACTGGCCTTGCGGCTGAAACAGGAACTGGAACAGCAACAGAAACAAGAACAACAGAAACAGGATCAGCAAAAGCAGCAGCAGCCCAAGGATCAGACGGAGCAGCCCAAGCCGGATCAGCAGAAGCAACCGCCGCCGAACCAGCCGGAGCAGACCCCGGCCCAGAAGCCGCCGCAGAAACCGGAGAGCAATCCGGGCGACGCGAACCAGGCATCGTCAGCGGAAAAACCGGCGGCGCCGGCCGGCCAGGATAAGAAAGCTGAGGAAATGACACCGGAGGAAGCGCGGCAATTATTGGACGCCATGCGACAGGAGGAGCAGGCCCTCCGGGACCGGCTGCCGATGAACATCGGTCAAAATCAGCCTGTCGAAAAGGATTGGTAATGCAAAAAACCGCGATGGCATTTTAGCCCTGCCAAGCGCAGGGAGCGCCGTTTTTTGCATCAGTTAGGAAAAGCATAGAGCAGAACAAACTGCCGGAGTTCTGCGAGCATTTCGAGATGTAAAAGCATGCTGTCTTCCCTACAACGTTGGGGTTTAATGGCGGGTGGGTTGGGACTCCTGCTGGCGGCAGCGCCGGCGGGCGCCGCCGTGAGCGTCGAGTTCGACGTCCAGCCGCGCGTGTTGCACGCGGGCGAGATGGCGGAGGGCCGCATCACGGTGCGCGGCGATAAGAACCCGTCGCCGCCCACGTTGCCGGATGTGCCCGGCCTGCAGATCACCGGCCCCAGAGTCAGTTCCGAAACCACGATCGTCAACATGCATGTGGATCAGTCCGTCACCTTCACCTATGCCTTGACGCCTACCCGGACCGGCAGCATCAAAATCGGCCCGCTGACCTACAAAACCGGCGGGCAGCCGTTCCGCCTGGCGGAGATTGAATTGCAGGTGCTGCCCTTGAATACCGCCACCGATGCGGCGCCAGCCGCGGCGGGCACGGCCGGCGCGCCAGCACTCTCCGACCTGGTGTTTGCCCGCCTGACGGCCGAGCCGGCGACGGTTTACCAACAGCAGACGTTTACCCTCCTGCTGTCCGTGTATTTCCGGGAGCTCCAACTGCACCCGAGCCTGTCCCTCGCGAACTGGCCGCCGGAGGGCTTGAGCCTGTCCCCGTTCCAGGAACTGGCCGCTTCGCGCGCGGTCATCAGCAACCAGCTCTATACCGTCCGCCAGTTCCGCTGGCAGGCCCGGGCGCTGTCCTCCGGCCGGATCCATCTCGCGCACACGGTACGCGGCGGCGTGGTGGTGCAGCAGGCGCGCCGGCCGCGCGGCGGTGCGTTCAACAATCCTGTCTTCGACAGTTTGTTCGATAATCCGTTTTTCGCCCAGAACGACGTCCGACCGCTGGACATCGCCCTGGCGCCGCTGGACATCACGGTGAAAGCCTGGCCGCTGGCCGGCCGCCCCGGCAACTTTTCCGGTGCGGTCGGGCACTTTACCATGGCCGCCAGCCTCCAGCCGCAGGCTGTGGCGGTGGGCGACCCGGTCACGTTGAAAGTGCAGATCGAAGGGCAGGGCAACCTGGAAGCCATCGCCGCGCCCGTGCTCGCGGCTAGCGAGGCCTTCAAAATCTACGAATCCAAATTGACCGCCAAGGAGGTCAATGATGCGCAAACAGCCGGCCGCAAGGTGTTTGAACAGGTGGTCATCCCCCGCACCTTGGCCGCCACCAACCTGCCGGCGCTGGCATTCTGCTATTTCAACCCGGACACCGGCGCTTATGAAACGCTGACCTGCGGTCCGTTCCGTTTGAGCGTGCGCCCCTCTGCTGCCGGCGCCAGCGTCCGGGAACCCGCCGCCGCTGCGGCGCCGGCCGCGCCGGAAGGCCGGGACATCGTGTATCTGAAACCCGCGCCGGCCCGCTGGCGGCACGCGACCAACGGGGACTGGCTGGTCGCGCCGGGCTTTTGGAGCCTGCAGGCGCTGCCGTTGCTGGCCGTGGGCGCGGCCGTGCTGGTTTCCCGCCGCCGCGCGGTGCTGAGCCAAGACATCC
>CAIQIC010000343.1 GCA_903871765.1 uncultured Lentisphaerota bacterium | reverse complement strand
GGGACGGCCGCCGCAGCAGGTCCAGCGCGAGGGCGCGGCTGGCCGGCCGCAGTTCCAGGTGCGTGTGCAAAAACCGGCCGAGCAACGCCTCCAGCGCGGCGAGCTGCCGGGGGCCGCACTGTGTCAGCCGCGCGGCGCGCGGGTTGCGGGATGCCTGCCAGCCGGCGAGCACCGCGAGCGCATCGGACGCGACGGGGTCGCCGCCCGCGCCGCGCGCGGCGCAGGCGGCGCAGACCAGTCCGCCGCGCATCACCGCGAAGACCGGCGGTCGGGCCGCCGGCAGCAGCGCGGCACCACAGTCGAGGCAGGCGTCGAGCCGCGGCTGCAGCCCGAGCGCCGCGAGCAGCTTAAGCTCGAACCAGTACACGAACGGCTCCCCGGCGCCTTCCGCGGCCAGGTGATCCAGCGCCAGCTCCAGCAGCGCGAACAAGGCCGGCTGCGGCGCTTCGTACAGCGTGACCCGCATCAGCACGTCGGCGCAGTACGAAGCGGCGGCCGCGGCCTGCCAATCCGCGCGCAAGGCGTCGCGACGCCGGAGCGCGCAGCATTCGCGGGCGATATGCACGTGCTGGCGCGCGTGCACGTAGAACAGCAGCTCACAGGTGTAGAACAGATCCACCTGGCCGAGGAAGGGACTCTTCGGCCGCTGGGCGCCTTTGATGAGCGTGGCGATTTTCCCGTGGTCGGCTGTCAGCCACGTCACCATGCGCGACGTGTTCGACACCGGCGCGGTCCGGAGCACGATGGCCAGGGTTTTTTCGATCATGAAAGAAGAAGTCCGTTGTCAGTAGTCAGTGGTCAGAGGCCAGAGAATTTCCATCGTACTCGTCCTCAGCGCCGAGCGCGCCAGCGCCTCGGGGCGGTCCTCGTCCTCGATCCGTCGAGTACGAGAACGAGGACGACGACGAGGAAGATTGGTCAGGTGCAATGTTCTCATTCAAATCGTATATGGCTGAAAATTGCACCTCGTGTTCTGTTCAGGTGTCAGACCGCTGGCGGCGGAAGACCGCCGGCGGCCGGGCGCCCGGCGGCCACGTCCAGCGCTCGCCGGCGTTCCACCCAATCCTCCGCCCGATCCAGCAGCGAGGACGGCGCTCCGCCGGCACCGGGGAAGACCGCCCCTCCGGACAAGACCAGCTTCATCGCCTCGGCCGTCGAGATGTCCAGCGGGATCAACTCGGCGCGGCGCACCACCACCACCCAGCCGGAGGTCGGCAGCGGCGATGCCGGAATGAACACCGCCACGAAATCCGGGCCCAGCGGCGCCGCGAAGCCGGGCGGCACGGCCGCGGTGATGAAACCCAGCGTGTACACGCCCGGGCGCGGATAGGCCACCAGCACCACCTCCTTGACCATGCCCGGGCTCTGATTCAACATCGCCTCGCTGAGCTGGCGCACGGAAACATACACCTTGTTGACCACCGGCACGCGCGCCAGCAGCCGGTCGCCCAACGCGTACAACCGCTTGCCCACCATGTGGCGCACCATCCAGCCGACCAGGAACAGCACGATCAACAACCCCGCCAGCGCCAGCAGTTGACACAGGAACTTCTCCCCTTTCGACTGCTGCAGGCTGGCCGGCAGCCATTGGACGATGAAATCGGTTGTCAGCGTGAACAGCCAGTTCACGATCGCCAGGGCGACGACCACCGGCAGCAGCAGCAGCAGGCCCACCAGGATGTTGTTACGGATCGGTTGGATGAGGTTCATGCGTCCGGCCCTCCCGCAGCGGCCATCGTAATACTATCCGTCAAAATCGTGCTTTCCAGCGAAGATGTTTTGACATGATCAACAGGATTTACAGGATGGTGACAATATGTTTCCCCAGCGCTTGGAAAAAAGCCCCGCCAGCAAACCGCGCGCCGCAGCCTGGCGGAGCCAGCCCAGCTCGCGGCGGCGCATCGCCGCGCGCGCGCGCGGCGTCGCGTCGTTCGCGCCACCCAGGTGGTTGCAGCCGTGCGCCAGATACAGCGCCAGCTCGCGGTCGGGACCGCCGGCGCGGCGCGCGCCTGCGCGGACCGCCAGGGCGACATTGATCAGGAGTTCCCCCGTTCCGCCCCGTTCGCCCGGCAACGACGGATAGGTGAGACTGATGACATCCGTGACGGCCGCCCGTTCGAACACCGCGCGGTTCGCGGCGACCATGCCGGCATCGTCGGTCAGCAGGACGCCCAGTTCATGCCAGCGTAAATTCGCCGGCGTCTGGGTGGGCGGGACCTGCCCCATCAGCCACGCCGCCAGTCGCCGGATGCGCAGACGGCTGAGGCGATACTGGGTTTGGCGATTTTCCACGACGATTCTCACGTTCGACATCTATCTATCCTGTTTTGCCCAAGTCTGTCTGTTCGGACTCCATCCGCCTTTGTACGCCATCGGCTTGGCAGAAGAACCAGATAGCGACCAGCAGCAGCAACGGGCCGATCGGCAGGCCGAGCGTGCTGGTCACCGTCGCATATCGCTCTGCCTCGACCGGCAGGGCTTTGCTGAATGCCGCCGGCGGCCGTGCCTGCTGCGCCCAATTCCGCTGCTGTTGGATCTGTGCGAACCTGTTGCCGAAGTAACTCACAGGAGCCGCGATCGTGCAAAGCAACAAGTAGCCCAGCAGAAACGCATAGGCTTTCTTCCTGGCAACCAGCAAACCTTCCGCCGCCAGATCGACGGAGGCCAGCCAGATGAAAAGATCGAAAAGTTGTAAGGCCAAGCGTCCCACACCCAGCCCGATGCCTGCCAAATTACCAGCGGCAATGTTGGGGACCAGCCAGACCAATGAACGCCATACTTCGGGAGCTGAAAAGAAAGCGAGGTATGCCACCACAAGGATAGCGACCATTTTCAACCACGCCGGCCACTGTTTGATTTTTCTCAAAATCATTTCCATCTTTTCGTATGTCGCCGCAAAGGTTTGCAGCTACTACCTCGCCACTCGTCCCGCACTCTTCACGCTTTCTTCTTCTGCCGTTCCTCCAGCCGGCCTTCCCGGTAGGCTTGGATAACGCGCTGGACGAGTTCGTGACGGACGACGTCGGCGTCCTTTAACTCGGTAAAGGAGATCCCTTCAATGCCCGGCAGCAGACGCCGGGCTTCGAGCAGGCCGGAAATCTTGTTGGGCGGCAGGTCGAGCTGGGTCAAGTCGCCGGTGATGACGCATTTGGAATCGAAGCCGAGGCGCGTCAGGAACATGAGCATCTGTTCCGGCGTGGTGTTCTGGGCCTCGTCCAGGATGACGAAGGCGTGGTTGAGCGTGCGGCCGCGCATATAGGCCAGCGGCGCGACTTCGATCACGCCGCGCTCCATGTGGCGCGCGATGTCCTCGGGGCTCATCATGTCGTAGAGCGCGTCGTACAGCGGGCGCAGGTACGGCAGGACCTTCTGCTGCAGATCGCCGGGCAAAAAGCCCAGCGTCTCGCCGGCCTCGACGGCGGGGCGGGTGAGGACCAGACGGCTGACCTCGCCGCGGAACAGCGCGCTGACGGCCATGGCCATGGCGAGGTAGGTCTTGCCTGTGCCGGCGGGGCCGATGCCAAAGGCAATATCCGTGCTCCGGATGGCCTCGATGTAAAGCTGTTGGCCAAACGTGCGCGGGAAGACCGGCGGCTTGCCGGGGCTGACGTCCAGACGGCAGAGGTAGAGCGTTTCCAGATCCTCCTCGCGCCCGGCACCATAGGCCCGCAGGGCATAGACCAGCGTATGTTCGCGGATCAGATTGCCATCGCGCCGCGCGGTGCGCAACTGCTCGACGAAGCGTTGCGTGGTGGCGATCGCCGCCGGCTCGCCCTCAATCTTCAACCAGGTATCGCGGGCGGTCAGCCGCACCCCCAGCTCGTGGGCGATGCGCGGCAGATATTCACCCCGCCGGCCGGTGATATCCTGTGCTTCGCGGGCATTATCGAAATGCACGGTCGTTTCCATATCCACCTCCAAGCCTACGCGCCGGCGCCGGAACGTCAACGGGAAAACAACAGGCCGTTCTCCTGACGGAGAACGGCCTGTCCACGAGCCCCTGAGCGGCGGCCGCTTACTTCTTAGCCGGCTCCGCCTTTTTCTCCTTGGGCGCAGCGGCCGCCTGGCCGGCGGCGGCTTTATCCTTGCCCTTCTTCTTCTGGCGCGGGGCTTCGGGGACATAATTGACCCATTCCAGCAGCGCCATCTCGGAGCTGTCGCTGCCGCGCCGCTCGAGTCGGATGATGCGGGTATAGCCGCCCTGGCGATCCTTGAACGCCGGCGCGATATCCTCGAACAGCATCCGCAGCACGTCCCGCTGCTTGTGCCAGCGCTGTAGAGCGTCCTTGTCCCCGCTGATTTGGGCGCCGGGGCCGCGGACCTGCAGACGGGCCGCCGCCATGCGGCGGGTGGCGAGGGTGCCGCGCTTGCCGAGCGTGACCAGTTTTTCCACGAACGGCCGGGCCGCCTTGGCCTTGGCCACGGTGGTCCGAATCCGGCGATACTTGATCAGGTTGGCGGCGAGGCTGGCCAGCAGGGCATCGCGGTGCGCCGCGGTGCGGCCCAATTTGAGGGTTTTCTTACGATGTCGCATGATAGTCGCTCTGTTTCAGGATTATTTATCCGCTTCCGACTTCTCGTCCTTATCCTCTTTTTCGGCCTTGTCGGCTTTCTTCTTCTTGCCCTTGCCCTTACCCTCTTCGTCACTCTCTTCCGCCTCCTCGTCCTGGGCGTCCTCCGGCCGCGGCCGGAGCAGTTCCGGGTCGAACGTCATGCCGAGCGAGAGGCCGAGTTCGGCCAGCTTATCCTTGATCTCATTCAGGGACTTCTTGCCGAAGTTGCGGTACTTGAGCATCTCGGCCTCGGTCTTCATCGCCAGCTCGCCCACCGTGGTGATGTTGGCGTTGTTCAAACAGTTGGCGGCGCGCACGCTGAGCTCGATTTCGTTGACGCTGATGTTCAGCTTCTTGCGCAACTCCTCGCGGGCCGGGTCAATCGGCTTCTCGGCTTCCTCGAACTCGATGACCTCCTGCGCGGGCTGGATGAAGACATCCAGGTGATGCCGCAGGATGGCGGCGGAAAGGCTCAGCGCTTCGTCGGGCGTAACGCGGCCGTCGGTCCAGATTTCCAAGGCCAGCCGGTCGTAGTCGGTGCGCCGGCCGACGCGGGTCTGCTCGACGGAAAACTTGACGCGGGTGACGGGCGAGAAGAGCGAATCGATCGGGATCAATCCGATCTCCTGGTCATCCTTGCGGTTCCAGTCGGCCGGGCAGTAGCCGCGGCCGATACGGATCTCTATTTCGGCCTCGAGCTTGCCGTCCTTGTCCAGCGTGCAAATGTGGTGCTCGGGATTGATGACTTCCACCTGGTTGTCGATCTGCAGGTCGCCTGCTGTGACCTCGCCGGGGCCCTTCACGCTGAGCCGGATCTTGCGCGGCGAGCGGGTGTACATCTTCAGCAGGATGCCCTTGAGGTTGAGGACGATATCCGTCACGTCCTCCACGATGCCGGGCAGGTTGCAGAACTCGTGCTGCGCGCCCTCGATCCGGATGCTGGAGATGGCCGCGCCTTCCAGCGACGAGAGCAGCACGCGGCGCAGCGAGTTGCCGATGGTGCGCCCATAGCCGGCCTCAAAGGGCTCGACGAGGTACTTGCCGTAGGTTTTCGACGCGGAGGCTTCATCTTTCTTGATGCTCCGCGGCATTTCAAAACGAGCGAGACGTACAGGCATGATGATTTCTCCCAGAGCCGGGCATTAACCGGCTCGTATGGTGTCTAGGTTGACCGGGTTTACTTCGAATACAATTCGACGATGAGTTGTTCATTCACCACCGGCGCGATCTCCTCGCGGGTCGGCACGTGCAGCACTTCGCCTTCAAACTGCGCCTTCCGGAGCTGCAGCCAGCCGGGGATGCCGCGGCTTTCGGCGATGTCCATGAACCGGGTGGCATAGTCGCGGCTCGCCTGGCGATCGCGGACCTGGATCTTGTCGCCGGCCTTGAGGACGCGTGACGGAATGGTGGTCTTGCGGCCGTTCACCGCAATGTGGCCGTGGTTGACCATCTGCCGGGCCGCACGCCGCGACGGCGCGAAGCCCAGGCGATAGACCAAATCGTCCAGCCGCAGTTCCAGACTCTGCAACAGCTTCTCGCCCGTGATGCCGCGGGTGCGCAGGGCGCGCTCGAAGAACAGGCGGAACTGCGCCTCCTGCATGCCGAACATCCGGCGCAGGCGTTGCTTTTCGCGCAATTGCACGCCGTAGGCCGACACCTTGCTGCGGCGCTGGCCGTGCATGCCCGGCGGGGGGCGGCCCGTCTCGATCGGGCACTTGGCCATGTAACAGCGGTCACCTTTGAGAAACAACTTCATCGCCTGGCGGCGGCAAATCTTGCAGGCGGGACCTGTATATCTACCCATGGATTTATCTCCCGAAAAATTGTGCGGTCACACCCGCCGCCGCTTGGGCGGACGGCAGCCGTTGTGCGGCATGGGCGTTACGTCCCGGATGGCGCTGACGTTGATGCCCGCCGCCTGAATCGCCCGGATGGCCGACTCGCGGCCGGCGCCCGGCCCCTGCACCTGCACCTCGGCCTCGCGCATGCCGTGCGCCGTTGCTTGCTTGGCGGCCTCCTGAGCGACGACGGTGGCGGCATAGGCCGTGCTCCGACGCGAGCCCTTGAACTGGCAGCGACCCGCCGAACTCCACGCCACCACCGCGCCCTTCATGTCGGTGATGGTGACCATGGTGTTGTTGAAGCTGGCCCGGATATGCACGATGCCCAGCGGCACATTGCGGACGCCCTTGGCCTTTTTCTTGGGCTGCTTGGCGGCTTCGCCCTCCGCCGCGGCGGGCGCGGCCGCCCCCTCGCCGGCCGGCGCGGGCTTGCTGGCGGCGGCCGGAGCTTCCTTGTCCTTGGCCGCCTTGGCCGGTTTGGCCGCGCCCGGCGCGGTCGGAGCCCCCTCCGCGGACGGAGCGGTTTCCTTCTTTTCTTTTTTTTCT
>CAIQIC010000342.1 GCA_903871765.1 uncultured Lentisphaerota bacterium | reverse complement strand
TCTGGTAGCGAAGCATATTTTATCCACAGATTTCACCGATTACACAGATTAAGACGCAAAGAGCTACACTTTTGCGCCCCTCCCCTCGGTTACTGCCGATGGACGAATGTTGTTGCCGCAAGCCGCCCCGGCTGCCTAGTCGGTAAAAATTACCGATGTTCATCCTGTCAAAACGTGTTCCTGGCTTTGTCGAAACAGCCCCCACCCCCGCTTTTGTATAGCACATGTTACCCATTTAGGCTTGCATTTTCGGATGGTCCCACCGAATAAACGCACATAAAAAGCGCCGCCCCGACCATCACGCGCGCGATGCGGTCGGCCACCGAGACCTTGAAGCTCAACCGCCTCTGGATCGTCGCCCCGGTCAAGGCGCGTTGCGAACTTGCGCCGGGCATTGAACTTTGTCCGCTCACGGAGTGGCCTGCCGCATGGCGCGAAGCAGAGGAGCGTCATTGAGCCCCCCCCCCAGCCCTGCCGCGTAATCCGCAGCGCTCTTCTTGCTTTTGTTCTGAAACCGGCCGGCCGCCTCAAAAACTGGGTCGGCCATATGTTTTGATTAACCCATAGGCAATATCGTTTGTTGCCGATCTGCGAAGCTGACCGGCGGCCGGGACCGGCCACGCGCCAGGCGCGTTGCTCAGGGTTTCACCCAGGCGTCAATGTTTTTCGGGGTTACCACCTGGTACATGATGTCGAACCAGTCGCCCCGGACTTGCCGGAAAGGCGTGGGCGTGTTGCGCGGCACGATCGCGGCGGTCACCACGCCTTTTTTCATCAACGCCGGCACCTGGTCCCCGAGAAAACAAAAGCACACCAACGGAGGGTGCGGGGTTTCTTCGAGGGGCGCCGCGTCGGCGTTGCCGATGGGTTCACCGGCAAAGGAAACGACACCTTGTACGCCGGGGTGGCGTTTGAGCAATTCCAGATAGGTCTCCAGGGTGAACGTCGCGCCCGCGGCCATGCGGCCCGTGCTGCGGGCGGGTCGCAGCACCGCGGTCTCCCGCTCCGCCACCACCAGGCCGGGCGCCAGTGAGCGCTGGAAAGCCTCCAGCAGGCTGCTCATCCACCGCTGCTTGTCCGCCAGACCCATGCCGGTCATGTCCGGCGTGATCAGCAGAATCCGACCGGAACCGCCCACCGCCTGCGCGATCAGTTCCGCCATGACCGCGCCGCTGCGTTGGTGCATCGCCGCGGCTTTCTTTTCGGGATCAATCCGGCCGTGGCGGAGGATCGTCACCACGCCCCAGGCTATGCCCAGCAGGGCCAGGATGGCGATGACGGCTTGTTGTTTGCGGGAGCCGCGCAGCATCAGGGTTCTCCCAGGGTTTTGAAGGGGCTGTTGGGATCGCCGGGGCACGAATGCACCTTGATGCGGATCAGGTCCGGATTATTCGGCGTGCTGGCATAGAAGTTGTAGCCGACGGTAAGCGTGCGTGCATCTTTCCAATGCCAGTATTCCACGTGCCCGTCCAGGAAGCCAAACACGGCGCCATCACTATGCCACCAGCCGGGCTGGTCAACCCAGGCGCCGGGGTTGGACGTGTCGGTGACCCAGGAACCCGCCAGCCCCTTGCGCGGATCGGGGTCTTCGATGAACGAGATCGTGAGGTTCGGGCGCCGCACCTCGCCGACGCGCTGCCGCACGGGGTAACCCCAGCCGTCGCCGTTGAGATAATTGTTGAGGGAGTAGCAACGCAGGTACGTTTTCTCCGGGTGATCAGGACACCGGTAGGGACCAATGCCCTTCACATAGGGCCACAGGGTGCCGTTGGTGATGCCGTAGAATTGGGAAGCGTAGGAATCGTCCCCCGTGTACGCCGCCCAATCGGTGTCGGGGTTGGTCATGGAACCCGGCATGACGCCGTCGTGTTCCCCGGCATAGCAGGTATGCGCCACTTGCAACTGCCGCACGTTCGACATGCAGTAGGTCCGGCGCGCCACCTCCAGCACACGGGTTATACTCGGCAGCAGCATGGCCAGCAGGATCACGATGATGGCGATGACCACCAGCAGTTCAATCAGCGTGAAGCCGCCGGCTCTGCTTGCGCGCCAGATTGTTTTCTTGATCATCGGATATTTCCTCGAACGTACGCCCCGCGGCCTGGCGTCGCCTACGCATGGAAGATAACATACCATCTTCGCGCCAGCGCGGCAAGTTCATCCGCACCTGTTGCCCATCAAGGCGCGTTGCGAACTTGCGCCGGGCATTGAACTCTGTCCGCTCACGGAGTGGCCTGCCGCATGGCGCGAAGAAGGGGAGCGTCATTGAGCCCCCCCCCCCCCAGCCTTGCCGCGAAATCCGTCACTTTCGTCCCTCCCCCAATCTGTGAAATCTGCGTAATCTGTGGATAAAACTCCGCTTTCCGCAGCATCCTGTTTAATCCATTTCATCCTGTCAAAATGGATTGCAGACTTTGGGGCAATATCCTGGTCTCAGCCCCACCATCAGATTTGAAAAAGAGGCCGGGAGATTGCTCTCCCGGCCTCAGGGCTCAGTCTGAATTTATGGATAGTTCGCTTCGATGCGGTAGTAACGTTGCGTCACATTGTGAGTATCATTAGTATCCTGCAGCATTATTTGTGGTGTGCCGTTCGTCGTTATCGGCTCACAGCAGGGCTGCCAAC
>CAIQIC010000341.1 GCA_903871765.1 uncultured Lentisphaerota bacterium | reverse complement strand
TGGCGCCGCGGCAACGACTACATCGGCGCGAAAAGCCCGGCGGCGGCGCGCGCCACGCGCATCCCGTTCGGTCATCCCGAGGCGTTCCTCGAGGCGTTCGCGAACAACTACGTCAACTTCGCCGACACCATCCGCGCGAAAATGGACCGCCGGAAGCCCACGGAACTCGAACGCGACTTCCCGGGTGTCAAGGAAGGCGTCACCGGCATGGCGTTCATCGAGACGGTGGTCAAGTCCTCCAAGCTCGGCGCCAGGTGGGTCAAGTTCCCGAAGATCTGAGCAAAGCCGGTTGAAAGAAAGAGAAACCCCGCGCCGGAAGGCGCGGGGTTTCTCTTTTTCACGCCTCCGTGTCGGCTTTGGTGATCTCCAGCATCCGTTGGGCCGCGATGGCCTCGTTAGCCTTGAAGACCACGGCCTCGCTGGCGAAGGCCTCGTCGGCGGGGCAGTTGAGCTTCGCCTTGCCGCGGATGGCGTTGAAGAAGTTCTCCAGGTGCGGCTGGTGGATCTTCTTGTTGAAGGTCACCGGGATGCCATAACGGGTCACGGTGCGGCCATAACAGGTTTCACATACCTCCACAACGTCCTCGCGTAGGTATTTCTTTTGCACCAGTGCACCCCAGTCCGGTGCGCGGTCCTCGTGATAGGCGGCGGTCATGCTCGGGTTTTCAGAGATCTTGAGCGAACCCCCGTCGCCCATGAAATATTCGAAATAACCGCCGGCGCCGGATCGGCCGTGCGCGCGGCGTCGTCCGGAATAATCAGCCTGACGCCCGCTGCGGCGGTGGCGGTGAGGAAATCGCGGCGATTGAGGCTGAATTTGTCGTGCTGCAACGGCATTTTGTCCCCTGCTGATGATCAATGTCTTCCGCCGTGCCGGCCCGACCACTCCCGGGAGATCACAAAATTACCCGGCCCAATCGAATAACGCAAAGCCGCGAAGATTATTTGAAGTTGTATTCTTCTTCCTATGTCAGTCTGAGGAAATCATCAATGCCGAGGCGCGCTTGCTTCAGAATATGGGCGAGTGTGGATCGTTTGACGGGGCGGTGCGCCGGAATGGTGATTTTAAGCGTCTCCGCTGGTGTGTGCTTCTGAAGGCGGAGGTGACTGCCTTTCTGCCGGACTACAACCCATCCGTCGCGTTGGAGGGCTCGGATGATTCGATCATAGGGCAGACTTGGGACCTTGCTCATACAGCAACTTCAAATTGCTCCGCACCCAGGACCACGGCCAGATCGTCGTCCACCGGTTCAAGGTATAGCTCGATCGCTTCGCGAATGTTGGCCAGGGCTTCCTCCCTGTTGTCGCCTTCGCTGATGCAGCCAGGCAGGGAAGGCACAATGGCGGTGAAGCCGCCTTCGTCGCTCGGCTCAAGAATGACCTTTAATTTCATGTTTCACCTCACGTTGCAACCATAGCGGATCTGAGTGGCGAATTCAAACTCAATCAGGCTAAGGTCAGCGCTATGGTGGACAAGATGGACTGGCAAGTAAGACGGAGGAAAAGACAACCACCCCTCCACCCGCCGCCAGCCCTGGCGACGGGAGAATTCGCCTGCCCGGATTCGCCCGCCCCGCGGCCGGTTTACACGTGCCAGCCGTTGCGGTACGGCGGCCGGATGAAGGCGTCGGCTTCCGGCGTGTTCTTCGCCCGCAGGCCCGGGCTGTCCCACTCGATCTTCTTGCCGACACGGAGCGCGAGGCAGCCGAGCAGGCAGACTTCCGTGAGCTGGGCGGCGATGCCGAAATTGGAAAACGTCGCCGGACCGCCCTTGCAGGCCGCCAGCCATTCCTGGTGATGGCCCGGCGTGCGCGGCAAGGTCTGCGGCACCTCCATGGCGGCGGGGTGCTTGCCGGTGCTCAACATTTTCTCTTCGCCTTTCAGGCACACGTAATTGCGCGCCCCGTAATCATCGTCCTTACTTGGCGGGCTTGCCCCAGACTTCGACTTCGATGTAGTGGTTCATCTGATTGGACGTGTTGCCCTTGCTGTACAGCCGGACATAGCGGCCCTTCACGCCCGTGGCGTCAATGAGTTTACCCTGCCAATCCTCGATGTACGGCCGGTTCTTGCCCACGCCCAAGCCCGAGCTGTTATCGGTGTCGTTGTTGAAGATGGTCTTCACGCCGGTGAGGAAGTCGGCATCCTCGGCCACCTGGATCACGACATCGTGATAGACGCGCTTCTGGGAATGGAAATGCCAGAGCAGGATGGCATAGACGTTGCACGGCTGGCCGAGGTCAATCTGCACCCACTGCTTGCCCGTGCTCAGTTCCACGTAGGAACCCTCGTCCCCGGCCTTGTCGCCATCGGTGATCAGCGACAGTTCACCGACCACCGGCTCGGAGTCGCTGGAGGTGACCTTCTTGCCCTTGGCCAGGTTGACGCTGCCGGCCGGCACCATGAAGTCCGGCCGCTTGCCCTGCGGGGGTTGTTCCACGTTGGGGATGTTGATCGGCACGGGGGTGCCGACGATCAACGGCTTGGGCATCTCGGTCTTCAGCGGCACCATTTCGTCCGCGGCCAGCGGCGCCACGGGTTGACATGCGGCGACGGCGCAGACCACGCCGGCCATGATCAGATGGTTCATCTTTTTCATTGTATCCTGTCCTCTCCTGCGAGTTGTTGTGCGGTTGTCAGACGGCGGGCGCGTGGCGGCTTCACGCTTCCGTATCGGCCTTGGTGATCTCCAGCATCCGTTTGGCCGCGATGGCCTCGTTGGCCTTGAAGATGATGGATTCGCTGGCGAGCGCCTCGTCGGCGGGGCAGTTGAGCTTGGCCTGGCCGCGGATCGCCTTGAAGAAGTTCTCCAGGTGCGGCTGGTGGATCTTCTTGTTGAAGGTCACCGGGATGTCGTAGCCGATGAGGGGCTTGCTCTCGCGCACGTCCACCTTGGTCCCCGCGGCTTCCGCCGGGGCGACCTTCTTCTCGCGCAGGTAGTTTTTCTTCACCAGTTCGCCCCAGTCCGGAGCGCGGTCCTCGCGATAGACGGCGGTCAGGCTCGGGTTCTCGGACATCTTGAGCGAGCCTTCGTCGCCCATGAAATATTCGAAATAGCCGCCGCCGGCGCTGGTGGTGGTCTGCACCTGGTAGAACGCGCGGACGACGCCCTCGGGCAGGCCGTACTCGTAGATCACCATGGCGTTGTCGTACCATTCGTGGTTCTTGTAATAGTCCATCCCGCCGCTGGCGATGACGGAGCGGGGGAGGGCATCGAGGAACCAGTTGAACATGTCGATCTGGTGCGCGCCCAGGTCGGAGAGCGGGCCGCCGCCGAGCTTGTGGAACCAGCGCCAGTTGCGGAACTGGTGCATGTCCTCGAAGCCGTAGCGGGCGAGCTGCTCGGGACTGATCAGGGCCTTCTTGGGCCAGAGGAAGTCCTCGGTGACCTTGCGGTTCCACTGCGCGTTGGCCACGGTCAGGCGGCCGCAGAGCTTGGCCTCGCGGACCAGGCGGTTGCGCGCGAAGATGTAGCGCGGATTGCTGCGCCGCTGATGCCCGATCTGCAGCAGCTGGCCGGTTGCGCGCATGGTCTGCACCATGGAGCGCGCGGCGTCCAGCGTGTTGGACATCATCTTTTCGCAGTACACGTGCTTGCCGGCCTTGAGGCAGGCGTTGGTCACCGGCGCGTGCCAGACATCCGGCGTGGCGACGACAACCGCCTGCAGGTCCTTTTCCTGGGCCAGCAATTCCTCGTGGTTTTCGTAGGCGTTGACGATGATCTTGTTGGCCTTGAGGTATTTCCGGCCGTACTCGCGGGCGTAATCCCACATGTCGGCAATGGCCACCAGTTGGATGCCCTCGATCTGCATCAGCGAATCGATCAGCACGCGCCCCTGCGCGCCCACGCCGACCAGCCCCAGACGAATCTTTCCGGAAGGCGGCGTTTTGCCCGCCGGCGCCGGCTCGGCCGCGCGCGCGCCGGCGCGTGATATCAGGAGCCCGACCCCCGCCGCGGCGGTGGCGGTGAGGAAATCGCGGCGACTAAATACATCATGATGCAAAGCCATGGGTCATCCTATCCGTTTTTGAGGAGGCAGTACCGGTTGTGCCGCGCCAACATCAGCGCCAGTGCGATCAGCGCCACGTGGATGCCCAGCCACGCAATTCCGCCGTCTTCGTGAATCAGGATCAAACCGACGGTCAGGCCCACGTAGAGCAGGCCCTGCAAAAAGAGCGAAATGCGCGTGCCCAACCCCACCAGCAGGGTCACGCCCAACAGGATCAGCACGGGACCGAGCACGGCATAGAACGGCGTCAGCAGCAGCTTGGGCAGCAGCGGCTCGCCGGCGAACTTGGCGGCCATCGAAGGCGGCACCGCGTGGTAGTTCGTCAGCGCGTACACTTTGTGGGCCACGTCCACCAGCGCCCCGCTGGGATCTTCCATGCCGGTCGTGGGATCGATCAGGGGTTTCTGGGTGATCACGGTGTCGGAATATTTTTCGATGCCGGTGACGATCGCCCGCACGCCCAGCCAGGCGCGGAGCACCCAGAAAGCCAGGGTGGCATCCCAGTTGGTTTTGATCCGCTTTTCTTCGTGCATTGGTTCTGTAGTCATGTTGTTTCCTGCTGATGATTAACTGCATCCACCGTGCGGGCGCGCCGGCCCGGCTGCCCCGGCCGATCACGGCGCCGCATCGCCCAACCGGACAACGCAGAGCCGCGAAAATTATTTTACGGCGCGCGCTCCGCTGCCGCTTCTTACCGCCAGCGCCACAGCGACCTTAGCACCGAAATTGGACCTGCGCAAGCGGGAAAAATGTCGCAGGCGGTCGCCGACGCTGGATGCTGGCGGCGGACCGGGCGCATCTCCGTTCTTGCTCACCGCTAGAGCGCTCAAAGTACGTCGGGCATTCCTGCCCGACTTGGTCAGGCAAGAATGCC
>CAIQIC010000340.1 GCA_903871765.1 uncultured Lentisphaerota bacterium | reverse complement strand
GGTTGCGACGATGACCGCGCAGGCCAGGGTCCGCAGATGCAGGAAGAGGTGGTTGGTCGAGCTCACATCACCCAAGATTAATTGAAAAAAAATGCTACCTTTGACGCGGTGACCAAGCCCACCTTTTACACCACGCGCCGATCCGCCTGCAAACTTTTGATAATTATACCGCTGCTCTCCGTTTTTGTCCAACCCCTGATCGAGGTTGGTTTCTGTTATCTTCCAAGGCCCTTTTCCCCTGCCCTGTCCTGTTTCGCCGGGGCCAACGGCGTCAACTCCACGTTTGCCTTTCCGCTCCGGCATGGCATCGTCTCCGGCGCGGATGCGTTTCTTCATCTGTAATCTATAATAATATCAACAATTTGCGATCTTCCCTAGTGGTTTCCTCTATCCGGGGCTAGGGGTTTCCCTGTCGTTAGTTTTGATGACATGACAAAATGCTGAGGATCATGTAAAAACTGCACCCATGATGGAATTGCAAGAGGCGGAGGAGAGGTGTGCGGCGTGAGAGCTGTTGGCAAAAAAAGGAGAATGATCATGTATATGAAGATAATCCAGCGGATGCGGATGGTGGTCGGGTTGGCGGTGGCGGCGCCGTGGAGGCGCTTTGCATGGCGCGCCATCCTCGCCATCGGCTGGGGTGGACTCGTGGCCACCGCGCAGGCCGATTATTACGACGCGGTCACGAACTTAAACCCACTCGCGTATTGGCGCCTGAACGAAACGGCCATCACCGTTGATCCTAATATTGCAACCAACAACGGCACGGGCGGATCGAGCCTCAATGGGACGTACCAAAACTCAGGTACCCGTGGCGTCACGGGTGCCTTGGTCGGGGACAGCGACACGGCCGTATCCTTCAGCTCTGGCTCCAGCCAGGCAATGTCCGTCCCCTACTCCAGTGCCTTGAATCCCAGCGGGGATTTCACCTACGAAATCTGGGCCTACCCGACCGTGAGTGATGGTAGCGCAAGAGCCGTCTGCTCCAGTGGAAACTTTTTCACTTCTGGTAACCGCCAAGGGTTCATTATATACAACCTGAGTAGCAACTGGAGCTTCCGCCTCTACACGGGCTCTAGCACCAGTTTCACCGAACTTCTAGTTCCACTCGATCTTAATGCCTGGCAGCATTTAGCGTTGGTGCGCAGCGGGACCACCATCAGCGCTTACAAAAACGGGGTCTTTCAAACCTCGACTACCAACGCCATGAATGCGCCCACAGCCGGTTCCTACACCGCTGTCGGTGCGCGGTGGATCGGTGATGCGTCGGGCTTCTTGAATTATTTCGACGGCAAAGCCGACGAATTTGCCATCTACAACATTGCGCTCAGCGCGGGCGATCTCTTGGCCCACTACGATAACGGGACCAACTCGGCGCGCAGCACACCCTACCAAACCTTGGTGGGCAACAGCAGTCCTGTCGGTTACTACCGGCTGAACGAACCCGCCTTTGCCTTTCCGACCGCGGTGAACAGCGGGAGTCTGGGATCAGCCGCGGATGGCACGTATAGCGCGGGGACGTTTACAGCACAAGCCGGACCGCCGTTTTCGGGTCTCGGCACAAGTAATGTTGCCTGCTGGTTCGATAGCTCCGGGCAGATCGCCTGTGGCAACAACACCAATTTTGACGTTACCAATATCAGTATTGCGGCCTGGATCAAGCCGGGTGACGTGTATCTAAACATGACGGTCATAGGCAAGGGCAACTCGCTGTGGCGCTTGCAGATGGACAACGCCACCAGCCATCTTACATGGGTCTGCCCCGGTGTTACCGACACGGGCACGAAAAATGTGATTGATGGCGTCTGGCACCATGTCGTGGCGGTGGCCGGGACGAACGGCTCGGCACTGTATGTGGACGGTGTGCTGGATGCCTCCAACTCTACTCCGGTCACCTTGTCCGCCGACACGAATGTCGTGACGATCGGGTCCGCAACTGATGTAAGCGCCCGCTGGTATGGCAGTCTCGATGAAGTGGCCCTTTTCGGCACCGCGCTCACGTATCAGGATGTCACCAACCTCTATCTGGCCGCATCACCGCCCACCAAGGATATTTACAGCTTCGGCCCAGGCGCCGTCATTACCGGCACGAACATTGCCTGGACATTGCCCGTGGGGACTGCCGTGACACATCTGGCGCCGACCTTCGCCTATTCTTTCCAGGCCACACCCGACAAGGCTTCCGGTTCGACGCAGGACTTCAGTGGTCCGGTCACCTATACGATCACGGCCCCGGATGTCTCCACCAAGACCTATCGCGTGACCGTCACCATTTCCAATGCGCCCGTCCTGTACAGAATGGCCTGCTGGTACGATGCGGGCGTCGGCGTCGCCACCAATGGAAGCGGGGTCATAACGAACTGGAATGACCAATCGGGCCATGCGCATACCGCCACCCTGCTCAGCGGAGCGCCGACCCTGGCGACGAACGATATCAATGCCAGACCCGGTGTGCACTACCGGACCACGTCTTGCATTATGGACTGTGCCGGACAATTCTTTACGAAAGAGCAATACGTCGTGGTGCGTTCGCCAAACAACAACTGGGTCGGCAACGGCTCTTTCCTCGGCCGCGCCTCGCCGGTCTTTCTTTCCGTACGGGAATCAAGCTACAATCTGGCCAACGGAACCACCGGGTTCTGGCAAGACCACTACCCGGTCACTGTTTCCAAGAATGGCATCCCGCCGTCCAATACCCCGCCCACGACCGTGCTTAATTGGGCGAGTCACGACAATCAGGGTAATTTTGTGAATGGGTGCAATTTCGCCATTGATACCATCACCAACTACATGATTCTAAAAATTACCGTAGATGACACCGCGGCCAAACCCTGGGCTTCAAAGTACCAAATCGGGCAGAACGAAACCCTCAATTCGGCGGAGATGGACATTGCCGAGATCATCGGTTACAGCACCGCGTTATCATCCAATGATGAGGCCGTAGTGGGCGCCTACCTGGCGGCCAAGTACGGGCTCAGCACGGCGTATCCGCAGCTGGGTCCGACCATGAGCTTCACCGCCACGCCGACCAACGGCTATGCGTCCCTGGCGGTGACCTTCACTGACACCTCGACGCCCAACCTCGGCGCCATCACCAACCGCTACTGGACCTTCGGCGACGGCGGGACCACCAACATCGTTGGCACCAACGTGACCTACACCTACAGCAGCACCGGCACCTTTACGGTGGCGTTGACCGATTACGACAACGCCGGCGCCTCCAGCGGCATCACGCGCAGCAATCTCATCGTCGTCACGACCCTGCCGGCGCCCAGCAATTTGACGGCGCAGGCGCTGAGCGCGCGGGTGAACCTGTCGTGGTCCCCGGTGTCCGGCGCGGCGGGCTACCTCCTGAGCCGGGCGAACGCGTCCAACGCCGCTCCCGACGCGACCTTCCCGACGGCAGCAACCGCGTACCTGGATACCGGCGTGACCAACGGGACGGAGTACTGGTACACGGTGGCGGCCACCAACAGCGCCGGCCCGGGCGGAAACTCCGCCTGGGTTCCCGCTACGCCGCAGGCCCCGACGCCGCCGGCCTTCCTGCCCGGCAGCGGGGTCAGCGTGAACGCCGGCACGGGTGCGGCCACGTTGACCTTTACCACCAGCGACGGCTGGCAGTACCAAATCGTGTACAAGAACGATCTGCTGTCAGGCGTATGGACCGCGGTTCCGCCGGGCTGGCAGACCGCCAGCAGCAACGGGACGATGACGGTTACGGATCCGAACGCAACGAACAGCCCGCAGCGTTTCTACCGCGTCGAAATCAGGTAATCGGGATTCATGCTGGGTTCAGAGGCCGGGAGCGCGATCTCCCGGCCTCCCCAATGTGCGAAAAAAACTGGACACTACCCATAGCCCCCGGAAAACGGCGCGCTTTGTGGCGGGCGCTGTGGCATGAATGTGGCATGAATTCGCGCCGCCGGGGGGTATTTTGAAGGGACAGAGAGAAACCGGGCTCCCCCGGCGCAACCATAAAAACGCGCAAAATCATCAGGAAAACAGGCGTTTCCAAGGGGTTTTGAGGTGAGCGGGAGATGGGACTCGAACCCACGACGTTCAGCTTGGGAAGCTGACATTCTACCACTGAATTACTCCCGCGTTGAAAATACTGTACCGGATTCCCCGCCTAACGCAACGGAAAAATGCACAAAAAAAAGCCCCGGCAAAAATCGGCGCCCCGTCGGAACCACCCAGGCCGCGGCGTCAGTCTGCAGCGAGCTGGGCCGGCACCCGACACTGAACACGGGATAAATTTGATTGTCGGCGCAAGCCGGGTATACTGCGCGCACGAAAGGATCCGATCATGACGTTGTATTGGCCGTTGATCCTGCCGGCCCTGGCGCTGGCGCTGCTGGCGTCCTGGCTGACGCGCAGCACGTTCAACAAGTATTCACGTTTTCGGGCCTCTTCCGGGCTGACCGGCGCCGAGGCAGCGTTACGCCTGCTGAAAAACGCGGGCGTGGCAGGCGTGACCATCCAAGTGGCCCACGGCTTGCTGAGCGATCACTATGACCCGCGCAACCGGACGCTGAATCTTTCACCGGAGGTCTATCGCTCTCCGTCGCTGGCGGCCATCGGCGTGGCGTGCCACGAGGCGGGGCATGCCATCCAGCACGCCCAGCTTTATGGACCGCTGAAACTGCGCACCGACCTGGTGCCGGCACAGATGCTGGGCAGACAACTGGCCTATCCGCTTTTTTTCGCCGGCATGATCATGCATTCCCCGCCGCTGCTCAAGGTGGGCGTGGCCCTGTTTTCCCTGGCCGTGCTCTTTGCGCTCATCACCCTGCCCGTGGAATGGGACGCCAGCGCACGGGCCAAGCGGCTGATGGTCAGCGCCGGCATTGTCACCGCCCAGGAACGGTCTGGCGCGGCGCGCGTGTTGAACGCAGCGTTCCTGACCTACCTGGCCGGCGCGGTGATGGCGGTGATGCAACTGTTGCGCCTGCTGATGCAATCAGGCTTGCTGGGCGGACGCAGCCGGGATTAGCGCCGGGGCTTGCGCGTCCGCGTCTCCTGCCCGATCCAGCGCAGGAAATCCGGATTGCCCTGCCCCAGGGGCAGCGTGACGATACAAGGCACTTCGTAGGCGTGCAACGCCTGCACCCGGCGGATGATCGGCTTGGCCAACGCGGCCCGGCTCTTGGCCAACACCAGCCATTCCCGCGCCTGCGCCACCCGGCCCTGCCACCAGTAGCGGGCTGTCACGGGCCCGAGGATATTGATGCACGCCACCAACCGCGCTTGCAGCAAGGCAGCGCCGATTTGCTGGGCGGCCCGCCGATTCGGCACCGTGATATAAACTAAAATATAATGATCTTTTTTCATGTACGAGCGGCCATTCGGCATAAATTATGCTCTAGTTTGATATTTAACAACATGCAAAAAATGTACTGCGCGGCTGGTTTGCTTATCATGTTCCTGTTAGCGGGATGCGCCTCGGTGTCATCCACCTACCGTCCGCAGACGATTGGGGCGCTTGATGAGGGCCGGGGTAATGACGGCTTGTTACTGAAATTGGGCGCGGATGAAACCTTGGTACCCATCGGCACGCCAGTGGTCTTTCAGGTGCTGGCGCGTAATGTCAGTTCGCACGCCTTTTGGATCCCCCTTCGACCGCAACAGGGCTTCTTTTGGACCTACGCGGACGGCCAGCATGATTTCTTCGTATTTGACCGTGAAACAAAGCGCTATTACGCGCCGCAGGAATGCATCCTGCTGCAACCAGGCCAGGAATTGTTGCTGCCCGGGTTGGTGGCAACCCATTATTTCGACAAAACCGGCATCACGGAATTCATGGCCGAATTGGCGATCGCACGCAATATAAACCCCGCTTTGAACCCTTTCTGGTCCGGCCGGGCATTTTCAAATCCCTTTGGCGTTTGGATCGCGCCCATGATCACAAACAAAACCGGCCTCGGCGCCAAGTCACCTGCCAAGGCCCAGCGGGCTGTGTTGGGCAGCGCCGTGCAAACTGCAGCATTCTAAAAAACGCCCATCCCGCTGGCGGTGAAGGGCTTGACCCGCTGATGCGCAGCGACATGCTTTCATCCCGTAGCGGCGACCGGCTCACGAGCCATGACGGCCGGGCGCAACCGCTTCCGCGCTTTCACGCCAACGGCTCTGCGCGTTGCTTGCATTGATCCCGGCGGTCCGCTAATATGCGCACGCAATTTAGCGTAACCATAAAAAGGGGTTATCATGGCGCGAATCTATAATTTCAGCGCAGGGCCGGCGGTGTTGCCCTTGGAGGTTCTGGAGCAGGCGCAAGCCGAGTTGGTGGACTACAAGGGTGCCGGCATGTCCATCATGGAGATGAGTCATCGCGGCAAGGAATACGAGGCGGTGCACAACGAGGCGATCGAAAATATCCGGAAACTGCTGCTGATCCCCGATCCGTATGGCGTGCTGTTCATGACCGGCGGCGCGACGGCGCAGTTCGCGCTGGTGCCCATGAACCTGCTGGGAGCCGGGCAAACCGCCGACTACATCAACACGGGGGCCTGGGCCGCCAAGGCCGCCAAGGAAGCCAAGGTCGTCGGCCCAATCAACGTGATCGCCAACACGGAAAAAGACATCCCCACCCGCCTGCCGGAACTGTCCGCGCTGCGGTTCACGCCCGGCGCGGCCTATGCGCATCTCACCTCCAACGAGACCATCGCCGGCACGCAGTGGCCAACCTTTCCCGCGACCGAGGCCCCGCTGGTGGCGGACATGTCGTCCGACATTCTTTCCCGGCCGATCAACGTCGCGCAGTTCGGCCTGATCTACGCCGGCGCGCAGAAGAACCTCGGCCCGGCGGGCGTCACGGTGGTCATCATCCGCAAGGACCTGGCGGAACGCGTCGGCGAAAAAACGCCGCACATATTCCGCTACAAGACGCATCTCGAGGAAAACTCCCTCCACAACACGCCGCCGTGTTACATTATCTACATGCTCGCGCTGTGTACCCGCTGGTTGCTGAAGCAGGGCGGCGTGGACGCGATCGCGCGCATCAACCGCGCCAAGGCGGCCCTGCTCTATGCGGCCCTGGACGCCTCCGGTTTCTACAAGCCCGCCGCCGTCCGGGAGCACCGTTCCGACATGAACGTCACCTTCCGGCTGCCTACCGAGGCACTCGAGGACCAGTTTGTCAAGGAGGCCGCGGCCCGCCAGCTCAAAGGGCTCAAGGGCCATCGTTCCGTGGGCGGCATCCGCGCTTCCATCTACAATGCCTTTCCAACGGCGGGCGTGGAAGCCCTGGTGGCGTTCATGAAAGATTTTGAAAAACGCAATGGCTGATGGTAGACAGGGTCCGGCGCCTGCCGCGGCCGGGCGAACGTGGCCGTTTTTTTGTGCCTGTAGCTCAACTGGACAGAGCGTTGGCCTCCGGAGCCAAAGGTTGTGGGTTCAACTCCCGCCAGGCACACCAGTAAAAACAAGTGTTTTAACCAATAAAATCACGCCTAAACGCATTTCGACTCGCCTGTGATCTCGCCGTTGCCACACCCTGAAACACCCTGAAAACCGGACACAATTTGGACACAAAAACCGGACACAAATTCCCGCGGTGCCGGTGGCCTGCCGGCAGAAAACAACCCTTCCATGGTGCTGGTCCCCTACTCCACGCCGGCGATAACGTACCGGTGGCTATCATCGGGTGTTCCGACGGGGGATCGTGGCGTGGCGGGCCAGCGGGCGGCCTTGGCGGGGTGTTAAACGGCACCTCGGATGGATCCCCCACCCTTGTGTTAGAGCACTGGTAAGCGGCAGATGCCGGCCACCTACAGCCTAGGGTCAACCGGTTCGCTCTCCAGGGCGAGTACGCCGAAGACGCACTCGTGGACCCGGCGTAGCGGCTCCCCGCGCACGAAGCGTTCAAGCGACTCGATCCCCAGGGCAAACTCCCGCATGGCCAGGGACCGCTTCGCGCCCAGGTTGCCCGTTGCGGTGTACTCGGGACCGTAGATGATCCGCAGGTACTCCCGGCCCCGCACCTTGACCGCGGGCTGCACGAGCCCGCGCTTGCCGCGGGTGACGAACCCCAGCGGTTTCACGACCATCCCTTCGCCACCCGTTGCCGTGAGGTCAACCCACCAGGCCGTCGCCTCCGCTTGGCTTTGCGGGTCAATCAGGTCCACGATCCTGTGCGGCGTGGCCAGGAGCAGCCCGCGGCCGTGGCGGCAAGCTCGCTCCAGCGTCTCCATGTGCCATACATGATCCTTGTCGGCATGGACGGCGCCCTCCGTGGCAAGCAAATGGAACGGGGCGAGCTTCAGGTCGTCCAGCCGCCCTGCCATCCAAGCGCAAATTGCCACTTGTATATGAGTTCCAGTACGGCGCTCTCAGGCCGGCCCGTTTTGGGGCATCCTACGCAGTCGGGGGTCCCTTAACGTGCCGAAAGGATCCCTCGCTGTTGACCAAGGCCAGTGCCTTCATGGTGCAGACCAGATCGCTTTGCCGGTCTCGTCGGCCAGCGCTAGCCCCGGCCCGTCTTTGTTCGTGCCCAGCACGACGCGGACATTGTTCTTGTCGGCCAGCCCCAGGGCCGGCTGCCCGTTCTTGTCCACCCGTAGTTGGGCAAGGACTTTGCCGTTCTCGTCAGCCAACGTCATCCCCAGACTATCCATTTCTACCTGTAGCGCAGCACGGGCTTTACCATGCTCATCGAGCAGGCCAAGCCCCGGGCCATGCTTGTCCACCTGTAGCACAGCGCGGGTCTTGAGGTTTTCGTTGGTCAGGCACAGCTTCGGCCCGTCCTTGTTCGTACCCAGCAAAGCGCGAATACCGTTCTCATCGTATAGGCATAGCATCGGTCCGTCCTTGTCCGTCCATAGTTTGGCACGGGTTCGCCCTTGCTCATCCACGACGACGAATTGTCGGGCATGGATTGTTTGACTGACGATTGGTGGGGGTGCGGTTAGCCTGGCCATAATCTCGCTCAATTCTCGTTCCAGCTTCTCCAGGCGTTCTTCGATTGTCATGGTGTCCCTCCCATTGTTGATGCGCTGGCAACATTCTGGCAACTCCCTGGCGAATGCGCAAGGCGGGCAAACTGCGCGCTCTGAAACATGGCCAGGCGTCGGTCGGGCTATGCCGGCGAAAAGGACGCCCTGTCGTCCGTTGCGCGCCTGTAGCGCCGTGTCCAAGTCGAAGCCTAGAAGCGCCTTTGGGCGTGGACGACGAAGTGGCACGCTCCATTACGTTCTGGCCGACGCAGGCGCTGAGAATGGTTTCACTTTGTCGCGCCGTCTGGCGTGACGGTAACCGAACGCAGCGCTTCCCGTTTTGGCCGCTGGCTGGCGTAGCGCCAGAGGAAAAAACCAGCGGCAGCGATGGCCACAAGAACTCCTCCAGCAATCACCCGCCGTTGAAGGCCTTTTCTCACGTGACTATGATGCTTATAACGCCAGCACCACTTTCTGACAAGCCGGAAATGCATGATAATTCTATAATGGTTTTCCTGATACCGAAAAAACCGCGCTTGGGGTGAGCGCGCTTTGCGCGTGCCGGGGTTGAAATAAGCAGCAGATGTCGGCGTCCGGCGCCTCCTTGGGATCGTAGCTTTGTTCAAAGAACTGCCCAGTGCTGTTGAACGGTAGTGGCCACACGCCAGCCGGGGCCTCTCGGAGATCTCCAGCTTATTGAACACCTTGGCAGCGGCGCAAGATCCCGCTGCTGCTGACGTCCCCGGCCGCCTGCGCCCCGGGCTGCAATGTGGCCAGGATTGCGCTTCTACACCAAGGGGCGTGGGCAACCACCACACGCACCCACACGCGCGCCAGGTGGCATACGCCTGAGGCCATCCCCAAGCCATCCAGCGCACGCGGGATCGCGCCCTGGCGCTTCTCGGCCCATCGAAAAGAAACATCGAAAGGGTATTGACAAATACAGTTTATCGTTTAATATACAGTATTATGAATGAGACATTCGGCAGGTTTGTACGGCGGCGGCGCGAAGAACTGGCGCGGGGACGCGGCGGGTATTCCGTCCGTAAGATGGCGGCTATGTTGGACATACAGCCGTCCTATATCAGCAAAATCGAGCGGGAAGAGGTTAAACCACCCTCGGAGGAGACGATTATCCAGATGGCCCAGGTCCTGGAGGTTGACCAGGATGTACTGCTGGCGCTGGCCGGGAAGGTTTCCGCCGATCTGCGGGGCATCATCGTAAAGCGTCCTCAGCTTTTCGCAGACCTGTTGCGGCAGATCAGGGAGGCGCCGGACCACGCCATTCTGCGGGTGGTCCGGGAAATACGGGATGGGAAATGGTAGTAAACCACAAGGGGGAAATATGATCGAATTGAGAGCAGACGAGTTGGTGTTCGCGTTCCCTGAAGTTCATCCGGGGGCACAAGCCACGGTGAATTTCCAGCGCACGCTGCGCATTCCAGACGATGGGAAGGATTATCCCCTGCCGCCGGGGTTGGGTCGCTTCCCGCTGCGGCATGTGGATGATTTCGGGCGCGCCGTGCCACCCTCATGGATTGAACATGGCGGCGTGCTGTTACCCATGTATCAAGCCGAGGCGCTGTGGTTATCGTTTCAGGGCAACTACCTTGATGAACATGAAGCGTACTATAGAATCGCATTGAAGATTGCCACCGGCAAGATCAACGCGGTCTCCGGGCAACCCTGGCGGGCCGGGCTGCACCGCCGGCCGCAGGACTACGTGGTGGTTCCCGAACAGCCCTGGCTCGACGGCTACTGCGTGGAGAAGGGCATCATCCGGCAGTTTGTTGCCATGCCCCTAGGCGCCGGCTACACCGCCGAGGAACAGGTCACCGGTAAGGCGGAATTTGGCGGATTGCAAATCATGGCCATCCCCATGAAACGGGATGTTTTTGAACGGCATTTCCCAAAGGTTCCCACCCGACCGATTGTGCGGGAGCCGCGATCAAGTGTAATTTGCTTTTCAGCGGGCGGGTCCGAAATGGGCCTGGCCCCCGGCGGCCGGATGCGGCAGGAAATCTCTGAGGATCCGTTCGATCTGGCAGATTGGGATCTGGAGCACGCCAGTCGGTGCTTTATCCACATCTGCAATTCCAAAGATTGGCAGGCGATCACCGGCGAGCAGCCGCCGACCGAGCCCCCGACGGCGGCGGCCTACACCAAGGCCGGGATGCCCTGGTTCGATTATTACAGCGAACGCGAGGCCGTGGCCGGCAGCAAGGTCCTGGCCGGCCTCCAGAGCGTTGCCACGTTGGGGCGCAGGCGGCGCAAGAAACCGCTGCCGGAAAACGAAACTGTGAAAGTGGATCGTGTGATCAACCTGCGGCCCGTGCAACTGAAGGGCCGGGTACGCGAGTATATCTGCTAAAGGAGGTGTGCCATGTCCCACAACATCGCCAATCGCAATGGGCGGGATTGCATGATGTACACGGGCGAAGTCCCCTGGCATAAACTGGGGACCAAGCTCAACCGGCCGGCGACCTCGGCCGAGGCCATCCAGGCGGCAGGACTGGACTGGGAGGTGCGCAAAGTCCCTCTCTATGCCGTTGATGAACGAACTTTTCTGCCAGCATTCCCCTATTGGGCGGTGGTGCCAGCCGACCGCTGGGGCCGGCCGGATTGTCCGATCTTTGGCGTCGTGGGATCGGACTACGATATCCTGCAGAACCGCGAAGCCTTCGCGTTCTTTGATGCGGTGGTTGGAAAAAACGCGGCGATCTACCACACCGCCCGCGCCCTGGGCCAGGGCGAGAACATCTGGCTACTGGCCAAGCTACCCGGCATCATGACCATCACAGGCGGCGATAGTGTCGAGAAATACGTCTTGCTCAGCACAGGACATGACGGCCGGTCGGCCGTGCGGATCACCATCACCGGGGTCCGGGTGGTCTGCCAGAACACGCTGACGCAAGCCCTGGGCACCGGCCAGACCTTCCTGCGCGCCCAGCACAACCGCACCCTGAAGCCGCGCCTCGCGGAAACCGCCCTGGTGCTGCGCGCCATCAATCAAGCCTACCAGCGCATGGAAAAGGTTTGCAAGGCCATGTTGCACCGGAATCTCGACGATGACGAGGCCCGCGCCTATTTCTGCGACGTAATCGCTCCCCCTGCGCCCATCAAGGGCCGGCAGACCCCGCCGCCCTGGGTGGTGGCTGATCGTGAAGGTTGCTTCCGGCAGTTCAAGGAGTGTCCCGGCATTAACCTGCCGGGCATCGGTGGAACGCTTTGGGCGGCCTACAACGGCGTCACCGACTATTACGACCACGTCCGCAAGTACGGCCTGCATGGGGACGGCAACCGCATGGCCGGCGCCCTTTTCGGCCGCGGCCTGGAGATCAAGAACCGCGCCTACCAGGTTGCGGAGCGAATGGTGAATCGGCTAAATCGATTGCGTTAAAGAACAAATCGCAAATAAAGGAGAATATCAATGCCTTTAGGTTGGCATATCAGCGTATATCGGCAAGCGAACGACGGGACGCTGCCCGCGTCATTCAAATCGGTACTGGGAGCCCGGCTTGCCGTCTGGCAGACGGGACTCTTTGGACTCGAGTGGCTCAGAGAACTTGTAAAACAGCAAAAGGCTATTGATCTGGACGGCGGCGGATACCCGTCCGGATTCACAGCACAAGCTGTCCATATAATACCACGAATTCGTGAAGATCCGCCTGAAGCCAAGACATTCTGGTCCTTCGATGAGGGCGATCAAATACTTCCGGAATTATGGCCTGGCAAAACGACTAAAGACTTGGAAGCGATGAATAGCTGCCGTGATGACGAATGGTTATTCATTCAAGCGTGGGATGAGAGCTAATGAGTTCGCATGAAGAACAGCAGGAATTAGACCGGCAGGCGGCGCTGTACTGCCCGAGCCGGGTCAAATTGACATATGGAATCGTCATCTGGCCAGCGGTCGGGCCGGATGGGGATATGACGAAGGAATGCCGGGAGATTTTTCGGGCCGCTGTGAAGGTTCCCAAATCCGTAGTGGATTCGCTCAAGACGTGAACGTGTCGTTCAGCTGAAAGAATGAACACCGTGGATAACCGTTATGAATAATCCGCAACCAATCAACCCAGAGAAACCCGAGCTGGAAGCAAACGTCCAAAAGCTGCGTGAGAGTGCCTTTCAGAATGGTGAGAAGGGTTGCCAGGAGGATGCTTCCATTATCCGGAAAATCTCCCATGAAAAGCTATCCCTGATGGAATCCGAACGCCTTAATAGAGCTATCATGTTTCTTTATATGGCGTCGCCAGAAGCACCACCAACACGAATTAAAACCAGCATTATGGTCCGTACACAGGGGCGCTTGACCGCTGCCGAAGTGGACGAGATTTACCAGTTTATCACCGGGGATATGGGCGTCCCGTTGTATTCCGGCGGTGACGGGAGTTCAGAGGATAATGCTGTCATCATCAACTGTTCTCGTACCTTCGCAGGTGTTCAAGCCGAGCATCTCTTTCTCCGAAAGCAGTATGACCGGCGTAATATAGACTGGAAAAACGTGGCAGTAATTCTTAAAGATCACCGGGAGCGTATGTTAGTTTGGTTTATTTTACCATTCACAGACGGGACAAAGCGCGATATTTATTTCGATGCTACGGCGTATTTTGGTCGGTAAAGTATGATGTCCCGCACCTCACAGGTTGCCCGACGAAGGGCCGGCAGGACGCTTGGAGCAGCAACATGAATGAAGCCTATGATTCCGATCCCACGCAGGATCACCTCGCGGCGAGACCTACGCGGGACAACCCGACACCCCAGCCATCGCCCATCGCAAATAAGATGATCAACGAAAACACTTTCTCGGTCATCACGGACATGATCGAGATTTATGCGGAGTACGGCATCACCACGTTTGACGGCTTCGTCCGGCAGATTCATGCGAACATGCCGGAAATATGGGAGTACACCAAGCCCTATCTGCATGGCATTTGGACCACCGCCGCGGTCGAGAATCCCAGTTTGGAAGAATTGAACTGCGCGCAGGCGGCCGGCGTGATCCAAGCCGTGGATGAGGGGATCACTGCCCCTGCCAAGCCTCACGCCAATGCCGCAGCGGCCGCGGTGGGCGAGCCGCCGCCACCCGTGCCCTTGAGCGAAAAACAGACCACATCCGGCGGCTATGATGCGATCGGCGAAGACACCCGTGAAGTCATCACCGGAATGCTTATTGAATTTACGGAGTCCGACATTACCACGTTTGATGGCTATGCCCGGCAGATTCATGCGATCATGCCGCAATTTTGGGAACGCATCAAATGTTCGCTGCATGGCATTTGGACCACCGCCGCGGCCGTGAATCCCAACTTGGAGGAAGTGACCCGGGCCCAGGCAGCCGGTGTCATCCAAGCCGTAGAAACAGAAGCACGCAGTTCAGCCACATCTCCCGTCTCTGACGCAGCGGCTACGGCGGGCGAGCAAGACGCCAAGCCCAAGGCCGCGGGAATTGCGGAAAGCGGAAAGACAGCTTCCGCGACCACACACCTCACCGACGCACCGCCGCCCGCGCCCTTGAGCGATTCACAGACGGCGCCCCTCTCTGAATATCAGCGCGAAGAACCGCCGTCGCCCAAGGAGGGCTTGAACGACGCGGAGGCGAAAGTTCAAGCGGACCTGATAGACTTTGTCTACAACCACACGTCCAAAGCGCGGGTGAAGTACGAGGCGCTGGACACGCCGGAAGTGAACTCCTATGGTGGCAAGGTGGTAGCAACGAACACCGCGCGATATTTGTTGGATGCGTTTCATGGGTTCAGACAAGCCCGCTTAGACAACTGCCCGCCTACCGCGCGCGGCGCGGCTTGGTTTGCCAGGGATTATCTGATGTTTCGGTTGGCGCATCCGCCGCCGCCCAAAGCCGGAGAAACCCGCCCCCTTATCCTATTCAATTCGGGTGGCACGGCTTCTGGGAAGAGCCGCTCAATCCAACCTCAGATGTTTGAGGCCGTCGCATTGGTCTACGATGGCCAGATGATCGACGCGGCGTTGGCAATACGGCAAATAGACTTTGCCCTTGCGTATGGGTGGCATGTGGTTGTGCTGCACACCTTTCGCCCGTTCGAGTTGGCGGTGAACAGCGCGCTTGATCGGGTGTCGTATGGAGAGGGCATCTGGGGCAGCATTCACGAGTTGCCGATACTGCACCCAGTCGCCCGCGCATCATTTTTGGAAGTGGCGCGCCATTATGCAGGCAATCCGCATGTCGAAGCCAAAGTATGGTTGAATAATGGCACGACGGGGAACCCTATCGCACGCAAAGAAATCCCCATTTGGGAGATTGACCAAGGCGATCCCTTCCCGTATCCCATTTTCCCGAAACAGTCCCCAGGGAACCGGCTGTTCAAATTGATGCGGAAAGCCAACTGGGATGCGGATTGCCGCGCAGCGGGCCTGCCGGAAGACACCCCAATGCGATTTCGAGGGGTGGATGGCCCTGCTGATCCAACCCCGGCGCCGGAACCTGCACAACCGCCAGCCCCCCTGCCTGCCGCGGCGGGGCAGACGGTGGCCGGCGGCGACACGAACCAGTCACATGCGGCGTATTTCAACGCTCACCGGAAGGATCTGGAGGCCCAGGGAGCCAACGTGGACGAGTGGAACCGGGCGAGCAAGGGGCAGAAACTGCCGGTGAGGGCGAAGGTAAAGCCCCGCCCTCCGCACGAACGCCAATCCGTGCAAAACTAAAATATGAAGAGCCGGCAATCCCACCCCCGCACAGCGGGAGTCCCTTGAACGTGTCGCCGGGCAGAGCACAGAGCTCGCGGCAGGAGATGGACAAGTTGAGCGAAGAGATACAGGCAGCGCTCCACAAGGGCTTCAACAAGAAGATCCAGCAGGTCCACGCGGATTGGCTCCGGGATCAGCGCCAAGCCCCGCCGAAGACCTGACGCCGGCGGTTTGGTATGAGAGTCCGCGCACTGCGGAAAGGCATCTGGGCGATCCAGGACGGCCCGTAGGCGGTCAGGGGTGGCGCTCTTGAACCTGTTGACACCTACACGGTCCCAAGACGCGCCGGGGTTCCAGCGCCAGCACTACTCGACCCTCACGCCACGGCCGGCGCGTTCGCCGGGTGGCAGGTTCCTGCGTTTACCAAGATTTCGCTTCCCCATTGCTTCGATGTACCCTGCCGCTTTCAGCACAGCGTCAATGCTGATGGCAGGAACATCGCGGCCGCCCTTGAGATAATTGGCCAGGTACTCCGTGGATGGGTTGTGTATGCCTGCACGTTCGCAGACCAGCCACGCAACGGATTCAGCCTCAAATTCCCTCTCATTTGTACCCGTCGCGTATCGGCCGGGCCACCAGGTGTCATCGGGTGTTCCGAGATGCCCACAATAGAGGTGCCCGAGTTCGTGGCTCAAGGTTGCGTAGCGGGCGCCGACGGGCAGGTTCCTGTTCACGAGTAGCGCGTAGAGTGCCTTCAGAGTCGTCTTGCCCCGCGAAACAGTGTCCTTTGGGCTGGCCGGTTGAATCTGGCCGGCAAGGGTGTTCCCCATATCAGCTTCCACGTACCGCACGCGGTCACGATACAAATTCGATATGGTCTTACGGTAGACGCTGTTGGGGAGATCTCCCTCGGTTCTGAACGGATGCAGAAGGTCTTCGGGGAATGGGTTCGGGCCTTCCGTATCCGGCAAATCGTAGACGAACCCCACCGGCCCGAAGGTAACCATGATGACGAGCGGACGTGCGCCAGGCTTGATTGTGCGATTAAAACGCGCTTTCCAATCTCGAACCGATGCCACATACGCAGCGCCCGGTTTCTGGACATGGAGGAGAAAACAATTGTACGGGGCAAATGACGGGAAACGCCGAATAAATTTGAGCAAGGCCAGATAGTCGGCACTGCTGCGGTAGGCTTGCGCCTGAGCGAACAGTTCATCTAAGGCTTTCCGTTCTCTCTCTCGTTCGCGGTTACTACCCCCCGCGGAGAAACCCGGAAGGCCGATCTCCTCGAATGCTTCCTGCGGGCTTTCAAAACCAGGAAGGAAGCTTCCTGACGGAGCGGATCGCGGAAAACAATCACGCTTTTTCATAGGGTCCCGTTTCAACAAAAAAAGGGCGCGAACTCCAAGCTCGTGCCTCATCCGGGGGACCGCGAAGCCCCACCACAGAAACACAAGACCGGGAGCCGCGCCCAACGGGCGCGCCTCCGCGTTCTCGCTTCTGTGGTTGAAAATTCGCGGTTTTCGGAAGAAGCAATTGCGCGTCAACGCATTAAAATGTCATTTTTTCTGGTCGGTTATCCCCTTCGTCCATCCCCTGCCAACCGGCAGCGGGCAG
>CAIQIC010000339.1 GCA_903871765.1 uncultured Lentisphaerota bacterium | reverse complement strand
CCGAAATCATAGTCCGACACTCTCTTTCGCGGGCGTAGCTCAGTTGGTAGAGCACCACCTTGCCAAGGTGGACGTCGAGAGTTCGAACCTCTTCGCCCGCTCCATTTCCGCAAAACGCCCGGCCGCGACTCCGGGCGTTTTTTCGTGTCCTACCACGACTGCTTCAATCACTTGCGGAGCGGGTGAATGTCGCCCACTGTACGCAGATGCCTCGGGGCTTGCTCCGAGGAGGAGGTTCACCTAAACCGCCGGCGCATTCTGCTTGCCATGCCAGCGCAAAGTCCCCCCGCAGGAACCCCGACTCTGAAACTTATTCCCGTTGGGCGCGTGGATTGGCGGCGGCTGGTGAGTGGAGTCATTCTCGCGGCTGGGGCGGTCGCGGTCTATAGCCGGACCTTTTCCGTTCCGCTGCTTCTCGACGACCATTACACCATCGTCGGTAACTCGACGATCCGGCACTGGAGTACCGCGTTTTGGCCCCCGATCAACACGACCGCGAGCGGCCGGCCTATCCTGAATCTTTCGCTGGCAATCAACTATGCCATCAGTGGGACGGCGGTGTGGAGTTACCATGTCGTGAACCTGGCGATTCATGTTTTGGCCGGGTTGACTCTGTTCGGAATCGTCCGGCGCACGCTCGCGCCGCGGGTCGGCCCGGCGGCCGCTCTCATCGCCTTCTCCGCTGCGCTTCTATGGACCCTGCACCCCCTGCAGACCGAATCGGTG
The DNA here is from genome assembly GCA_903871765.1 of uncultured Lentisphaerota bacterium. Classification (GTDB taxonomy): domain Bacteria; phylum Verrucomicrobiota; class Kiritimatiellia; order CAIQIC01; family CAIQIC01; genus CAIQIC01. Next base: position 1,126 of record CAIQIC010000339.1, on the reverse strand, counting down.
ACCTACATCGTCCAGCGCGCGGAGTCGCTCATGGGGCTATTCTACCTGCTCACCTTGTATTGCTTCATCCGAGGTGCTGAAGCGGACGGGCACCCCCGACGCCGCTGGTTTGCCCTCTCCGTCGCCGCCTGCCTCTTCGGCATGGCCACCAAAGAAGTGATGGTTTCCGCGCCGCTGATCGTGCTGCTCTATGACCGGACCTTTGTGGCGGGCTCGTTTCGCGAGGCTTGGCGCCGGTGCGGCGGAGTGCACGTGGCGCTGGCGGCAACCTGGCTGCTGCTGGCCGGTCTGGTGACGAGCGCCGGCTGGGATCGCAATGGCACGTTCGGCTTCGACGTGGGCATGACGCCGTGGGCATACTGGCTGACCCAGTTCGAGGCGGTCACCCGTTATCTGTGGCTTTCGGTGTGGCCCCATCCGCTTGTGTTCGAATACGGCACATTCTGGGTGAAGCGCCCGACGGAGGTGGCCCTGTACGCGCTGGTGGTCGTGGTGCTGGCGGTGGCGGTGCTGGTTGCGCTCTGGCGGCGGCCGGTGCCGGGTTTTATCGGCGCCTGGTTCTTCGTGATTCTGGCGCCTACCAGCGTCATGCCCGGCCGGATCCAGATGATTGTCGAACACCGGATGTACCTCCCGTTGGCCGCGGTGATGACGCTTGTCGCGATGGGGATTCACACGGTGGTCAGGCGGCAAAGCTGGGTGGTGCTCGCAGCGTTGGCACTCGGACTGGGCATGCTCACTGCGCGGCGTAACGAGGATTACCGCAGTGAACTGACCATCTGGAGCGACACGGTGGCCAAGCGGCCGAACAACGAACTGGCGCATACCAACCTGGGCATCGCCTGGGCGAAGATGCCTGGGCGGCTGAATGACGCGGCCGCCCAGTATGAAGAGGCGCTGCGCCTGCAGCCGGATTATGCCGAAGCGCATGACAACCTGGGCAACGCCTGGTCGAAGATGCCGGGACGGCTGCATGACGCGATCGCCCAGTATGAAGAGGCACTGCGCCTGCGGCCAGATTCTGCCGGGACGCATGACAACCTGGGCATCGCCTGGTCGAAGGTACCGGGACGGCTGCATGACGCGATCGCCCAGTTTGAAGAGGCGCTGCGCCTGAAGCCGGATT
>CAIQIC010000338.1 GCA_903871765.1 uncultured Lentisphaerota bacterium | reverse complement strand
TGCGCGCGGCCAGTTCGGACCCGACGGCTCCGGCAGCATGTATAACCACAGCATGGCAACGCTGGCACTGCTCGAAGCCTGGGCGCGCCAGCCGGAAGCGGCCTGGCACGCCGCAGCCGGCCGCGGCCTGGCCTTCATCCGCGCCGAGCAGCGGACGACAGGCGGCTGGGGCTATGCGCGGGGGCCGCGGGACGCCGTGAACGCCTCGGTGACGGTCTGGCAACTCCAGGCACTCACCCGCGCGGGCGAGCTTGGTTTTGCCGACGTGCGGCCGAATGTGAATCGCGGCCTGGCTTGGCTGGAGCAAACCGTCAATCCGGCGGGTTACCTCGGCTACCGCCGCCCCAACGACTTCCCCTTCGGCAGCGATACCCTCACGGCCGCCGGCGTCCTGTGCCTGTCCAAGGCCGGCGTATCCGCGGACAGCGCGCGCCTGGCCCGGATGCTGCCGGCCACCCGCGCGGCGGCCGTCCGGTCGCCTGTCCTGGATTACTGCCGTCAGTATTTCCTCGCGGCCGCTCTGCAGGCCGCGGGCGACGCCGCCAGCCGGATGCCGCGCGACCACCTGCGCGTCGCCGTGCTGGCCCGGCAGACCCGCGCGGGTCCGGCAGCCGGCAGTTGGGAACCCTGCGACCGCTGGAGCGGCGCCGGCGGCCGGATCTACGCGACCGCCATGGCCGTTCTCGCCCTGCAGGCGCTGTAGTAATGAATCATGTAGGGGCGCAGTCTTGCTGCGCCCGTACTTCCTGCGACGGAAGTGTTACGTGCTGTAACGGATTTTGCTTTGCCGCGCAAAGTAGGTGGCGTACATTGGCCGCCGGACTCCGGAGCTTGGTGATGGACGTACAGGATGCATTGGCGCAGGTGCGGCGGATGCAGGACATCCTGCAGGAACGCCGGCTGTTCCGCGGCTATTCTGGCCGCGCGCGGCTGTTCTCAGGCGGCCTGGCGCTCGCAGGCGCCGCGGTACTGGCCTCCGGCCGCGTGCCCGCCACGCCCCGGGCGCAGTTGGCCGGCTGGCTGTTGATCCTTGCGCTGGCGCTGCTGGCTAACTACGGCGCGCTGGCTTGGTGGTTTTTCTCCCGCCGCGGCGCCGGCCGCAACTTGGCGGCGCTGGCGCCCGCGCGCGAGGCGCTGGCGCCGCTGGCCCTCGGCGGCCTGCTGACCTTGGCCCTGATGCGCGCGGGGGCCACGGATCTGCTCTTCGGCGCCTGGATGGCCTGCTACGGCCTGGCGCACCTGCCGTACCGGCTGACCCTGCCGCGCGCCAATTACGCGCTCGGCCTGGGCTACTTCGCGTGCGGCGCCGCCCTGTTGCTGGCGCCCGGCGTGCGCCTGCTCCATCCCTGGCCCATGGGCCTGATTTTCTTCGTCGGCGAAACCATCGGCGGATTCGTGCTCCTGCACGACCACGGAAATGACAGGACCAGCACCCATGAATAAGACCACAACCCGCGCCTCCCGCGAGGCGCTGGAAAGCGTGTTTCACGCGCCCAACCGGATCGCCATCATGTCCGCCCTGAGCCTGGCGGGCAGCAAAGGGTTGTCGTTCGGCGAACTCAAGGCCGCTTGCGGGCTGACCGACGGCAATCTGAACAATCACCTTGCCACGCTGCTGGAGGCCGGTGCGGTTCACATCACCAAGGAATTTGTGGGCGCCAAGCCGCGCACGACGGTTTTTCCGACCAACGCCGGCCTGGACCGTTTTGCTGACTACCTGCTGGCGCTCGAACAGGTGTTGCAAGCCGCACGCGCCACACTGCCGGCCCGGGCCCGCCGTACCGCGGCATGGCCGGCCCGGGTGGCGCCGGCCTGAGTCCCGTGGCCCCGCCGCTCCGCCCGTCGGTCACGCCCTGCCGCCATTGATCCGCTGAAAAAGTGCCGGCCACAAACTTCCGCGACATCACACTGGACTATCCGGCCGGATAGTTCAGTGTGATGTCGCCCGGGGACGGGGATGAACGGGGCGACCGGCCGCCGCCCCGGCGAGGGGCTCCACAATTGCCGGTGAACCTGGCTGCGGGCGTTCACCCGGAAACACCCCGCCGGCGACCGAGGTTCAAGCGGGGTGGTGCGTAGTACAACAGCCGATTGAACGTTCCGCCGCGGCGGCGGTCGAACCTTATACTTTGAGATGCAGAGAACTTTGTAATTGGAAAGGAGTGCCACCATGTACGCCGTCACCCTGCGCCGTCGGAACCCGTCCCCGACCCGGCCGGTCCCACATCTCGTCGCGTTGCTCAGGGTCCTGCGCCTGGCCGCCGTCCGGCACTTGAACCTGCTGCCGGACGGTCCGCCGCCCGGCGGCGGCCGCCGGGCCGCGAGCACGCGGCGCCCCTGCCCGTCCATGTGAACACCGCCGGCCGGCACCGACGGTGGCCGGGGCGCAAGCGGGTGGCCGGTCGCGGCGGGCCAGGGTTCAGCGGCCCCGTTCACGGGTCAGGAGCTGGAACACCTCGCCCACCGCGGAGGACTGCAACAACTGCTCGCGGATCTGCGGGTCGTTGAGCTGCCGGCTGATCTCCGCGAGGAACTGGATGTGCGGGCCGGTGCGGTTTTCGGGCGACAGGGTCAGCACGAAGATGCGCG
>CAIQIC010000337.1 GCA_903871765.1 uncultured Lentisphaerota bacterium | reverse complement strand
CGCCGGCCGGCCCATCGGGCAAAGCCGTTCCTTCTTCCCCTTGCCGCGCACCTTGACCACGCCGGAGAGGTAGTCAATGCGGTCCTCGCTCAAGCCGGTGAGCTCGCTGAGCCGCATGCCGGTGCTGTAGAGCAGCTCCAGGATCGCGACGTCGCGCAACCGGGCATACGCCGCGAAGGCGCGCGCCCGCGGCGGCAGGTCCGCGGCGGACGGCGCGGGCGCCTGCTGCGGCGCGTCGAGCAGGCGGTTCACCTCCGGAATGCTCAGGACCGCGGGCAGGCGTTTGTCTTTTTTCGGCGCCTGCAGGCCGGCGAAGGGGTTGATATCCACGTGCCCTTCGCGCACGAGAAAGCGGTAGAAGGACCGCAGGGCGGACAACTTGCGGCCGGTGGTGGTCGGCGCGCAGCCGGTCTTTTGGAAGCCGGCCAGGAAACGCCGCGCGGCATACCGGTCGACTTCCTTCCACGGAAACGGCGGCCGCGCCTCCAGCCCCCATAACTGGGCGATGCATTGTGCCACATCAATCCGATAGCCGTTGAGCGTGTGATCCGACGCGTTGCGCTCGCCGCGCAGGTAGTTGAAAAAATGCGTCAGGCAGGGATCGGCGAACACGGCGATGGATGGCTGAACGATGTCCGACATGAGGGGGAGGAGGAAGGGTTCAGGGTTCAGGGTTCAGGGTTCAGGGGGCAGGGGGCAGGGGTTCAGAGATCAGCGGAAAGGGTCAGGGTCCAAGCCGCTTGATTCGGATTTCGCTGTTTCTGATTTCTGATTTCCGCTTTCTTGTTTCGGATTTTGGTTTTCGGTTTTCGGATTTTCCGTCTTGGGCGGCAGAGCGGCCGCGGCCTCCGGCGGCAACTGGCCGACGTAGTGCTTGATCATCTTCCGCAGCGAGGCGACCTGCTTGGGCGACAGCCGTTTGTTCTGGGCGTACTGGTGCGACAGCGACTGGACGAATTCCTTGTCGTCCCACAGCCGCCGGCCGCGCTGGACCGGGGCGCGCCATGTCTTGACGTGCCGGAACCAGCCGACCAGCCGGCCGCTCTCCGCATCTTCCGCGCCGGCGACCGGCGCCACCAGGCCCAGTTCCCCGGACACCGCTTCAAAATCCGGGATCTGCTCCGCGTATTTCCGCAGCATCTTGTCGAGCACGCCAATCTGCTTCTCCGACAGGCCGCGTCCGCCCTCGGCCTGCTGGCGCAGCGACTCGAAAAACGTCTGGTCGTTGAACGTGCGCCGGCCGAATTTGCGCGGCGCGCCGAAGGTGACGGACTTCAGCAGCTCGATCTTGCGCAGGGTGACCGGGCTGGCCGGTTCCGCCGGGCGGAGGATCGCGGCGTGCGCGGCGTAGATGCCGAGCGCTTCGGCGGCGTCCTTCAGCGCCGGCACCTGTTCGAGGTAGTCGTGCGCCATGCGCTGCAGGGCGGGCCACTGGCGGTCGGAGGTGGTTTTGCCCTCGGCCAGTTGCGCGCGGATGGATTCATAGAGTTCCTGATCGCTGTAGGTGCGCTTGCCGACCTTGCGCGGCGCGGCCCACGTCTGCACGCCGCCGAGCAGCTCGACCAGTTGCTTCACCTTCTCCGGCTCGACGCCATACGTCCGGGCGGCCGCCAGCCACGCGACCAACTGCGCATAGAACTCGGCCATCATCCCGTGCCACTCGACCTTGCCCTCCTCGATCTCGTCGAGCTTCTCCTCCATGCCGGCCGTGAACTTCACATCGAAGAGCTCGCCAAGATGCTTGACGAGAAAATCGTTGGTCTGCCGCCCGAGCCCGGTCGGCTTGAGCGCGCGCTTGTCCTTTTCCACGTAATGCCGGTTGAGCAGCGTGGCGATGATGCTGGCGTAGGTGCTGGGCCGGCCGATGCCGTCTTCCTCCAGCGCCTTGACGAGGGACGCCTCCGTGAAGCGCGCCGGCGGCTGGGTGAACTTCTGCTGCGTCAGCCATGCGAGCAGGTCCAGCATTTCACCCACGGCCAGCGGCGGCAGGCGGTCCACCTCGGCCTCCTCCTCGCCCTCCTTGCCGTTCTTCCGGTCGCGCTCCTCGAGGACGCCGGTGACTTGCATATAGCCGGGGAAGGTCACTTCCGACGCCGTCGCGCGGAACAGGTAGGTGCTGCTCCGACCCGTCGGCGGCGGGGCTTCGATCTCCACCGTGCGCTGCGCGATCTTTGCCGCCGCCATCTGGCTGGCGACGAACCGCTGCCAGATCAGCCGGTAGAGCTTGGCTTCGTCCGGCGGCAGCATCGCCGCCACCGCGTCCGGCGTGCGGTGGACGCTGGTCGGCCGGATGCACTCGTGCGCCTCCTGTGCGCTGGCGCGGCTCTTGAAGACCGGTGCCCGGTCGGGCAGGAAAGGCACGCCAAAGTGATGCGCGATGAATTCGCGGCAGGCCTCCTGCGCCTCGCGGGCCACCGCCAGCGAATCGGTGCGCATGTAGGTGATCAGACCCACGTGCTCGCCGCCGGGCAGATCCACGCCCTCGTACAGTTTTTGCGCAATCTTCATGGTACTCGCGGGCGACAGGCCGTACACGCTGGACCCCGCCTGCTGCAGGGTGCTGGTGATGAACGGCGGCGGCGCGCGCTTGGCCAGCTCGCGGTTGATCACCGCCGCGACCCGCAGCGTCCGGCCGTCGAGGTCGGCCTGGATGGCCCGGGCCTGGTCGCCGGACTTGATCTCCGCCTTGCCGTCGTTGATCCGCGCCAGGCGGATTTCAAACGGGTCCACCGGGGCCGCCTGTTTGCGCACCTTGGCGCCCAGCAGCCAGAACTCCTCGGGCTGGAAATGCTCGATCGCCGCCTCGCGCTCGCAGACCAGCCGCAGGGCCACCGATTGCACGCGGCCGGCGCTCGTGGCGCCGCGGATCCGCCGCCAGAGCAGCGGACTGACCTTGTAGCCCACGAGCCGGTCCAGCACGCGGCGGGCCTGCTGCGAATCCACGCGGTGCAGATCAATCTTGCCGGGATGCGCCAGGGCCTTGCGGATGGCCTGCTCCGTGATCTCGTTGTACGTCACGCGCAGGAAACGGTCCTCCGGCACGGCTTTTTTCAACAGCGCCATCAGGTGCCAGGCGATGGCCTCGCCCTCGCGATCCGGATCGGGCGCCAGGTAGACCGTGTCGGCCTGCTGGGCCGCGGCCAGGAGCTCCGCGATCACCTTGGCGCGGCTCTTGATGGGCACGTACTTGGGCTGGAACTGCTGGTCGACGTCAATGCCGAGATCCTTCTCCGGCAGATCGCGCACGTGGCCCATGGACGCCTTGACGATGAAGTCCCGGCCCAGGAACCGGTTGATGGTCTTGGCCTTCGCCGGCGATTCCACGATCAGCAGATTGGTTGCCATGGTTCGTTTCCTTCCGGGCCCGTCGTGCAGGCTCAGGGCTCCGCCTTTCCCTTCAACCCTTCCGCCAGCGCGACCACGCGGCCGGGCAGCATACGGACTACACGCTTCATTTCAAGCCCCAAGAGCAGCGCGTTGAGCGTGGCGCTGGCGAGGCCGGCTCGCCGCGCCAGCGTGTCCACGTCGAGCGGCTCCGCGTACAGCGCGCGGACCACGGCCTGCTCGTCGGGCGAGAGCTGGACGCGCGGACGCGGGTCCAGGGCGTCGGCTTTCTGCCGGTGCTCGGGCGGAATCAGCATTTCAAATTCCTGCAGGACGTCGTCCACGTCGTCCAGCAGCCGCGCCCCGGCCTTGATCAGCCGGTGCGCGCCGCGCGAGGCGGCCGAGTCAATCCGGCCGGGCACGGCGAAGACGCTGCGCCCCTGCTCCAGCGCGGCATCGGCGGTCATCAGCGCGCCGCTGCCGACGTCGGCCTCGACGATGACCGTACCCAGGCTGAGGCCGCTGATCACGCGGTTGCGATAGGGGAACGTGGTGCGGTCGGCCTCGCGGCCGAGCGTATATTCGGAAAGCACCGCGCCCTGTGCGGCGATCTGCCGCGCGAGCTCCGCGTTCTCGGGCGGATAGAGCGTGTCCAGCGCGCTGCCGAGCACGGCCAGCGTGCGGCCGCCGCCCTTGAGCGCGCCGCGGTGCGCGGCGGTATCTATGCCGCGGGCCAGGCCGCTGACCACCACCAGCCCGCAGCGCGCGAGCTGGTAGGCCAGCCGGTCGGCCACGCTCAGGCCGTAGTGCGTGGCGCGCCGCGTGCCGACCAGGGCGATGGCATGCCGGTCCTTCTTCTCCAGCGTGCCGAGGACGTAAAGCGCCAGGGGCGGGTCGTGGATTTGCTTGAGCAACTCGGGATAGTCGTCGTCCGGAAAAGCGACGATGCGCGCGCCGAGCCGGGCGGCTTTTTTTTCCTCGGCGGCGGGATCCGCCTGCCCGCGCCGCGTCACGATGCCCCGGGCCAGTTCCGCCCCGATCCCCTTGACCCGGACCAGGTCGTCATAGCCGGCCTGGAACACCGCCTCCGGCGCCCCGCAGGCCTCCACCAGCGCCCGGACGCGGACCGGACCAAGCTGGTCAATCATGTTCAGAGCGATATAGGCTTCGCGTGAGGTCATCGTAACCGCCAAGACGCCAAGTGCGCCAAGCAGATCAAGAGTTGACGATGCGCTTGATGCCTTGCTTTATCAAAACCACGTTAAAATTCAATAACAGGCCTAATTTATGCTTGGTCATTTTCAGATAGGCAATCAATTGAGCGGTATCAATCGGGGCCAGTTCATTTACTGCCTTTAATTCCACGACCAGATCGCCACAAATCAGCAGATCCAAGCGTCCTTGCCCGATGGGATACCCTTTGAAGTCCAACGCGACGGCAACTTGCCGTTGATAGGGGATGCCGCGCAGGGTCAATTCCACGCACAACGCCTCTTCGTAATGTTGCTCCAAGAATCCAGGCCCCAAAACACGGTGAACCTCGATAGCGGCACCGATGACGGCGTGCGCCTGGGCATCCAGTTTGTCAGTCGGTTCCTGTTTTTCCTGTACTTGCATGTTGTTCCTCCTTTTCCGACTTGGCGTCCTTGGCGTCTTGGCGGTGCACTTCCTTCCGTTTCTTCCGCATCCGGAACAGATCCAGTTGTGCGCTCTTGAAGAGGTCGTGCGCCTTGAGAATGCGGAGGGTCTGCAGCAGGTCGGAACGCTCGTAATTCTTCTGCGCGTCCACGTGCTGGATCAACTCCAGCAACATCGGGCGGAACAGGAGCACGCCGTCAATGCCGCCCGCCTGCAGTCTCTCCAGCGACTTGCGGCGCAGTGTCCTTGAAGCTGGCAACTCGGGCAGGCAAATGATTTTCGCCACCGGCCCGGCGCCGCCCAGTTGGCGCTCGGCCTTTTTCAGCACCAGGCTGTCCGCCAGCCGGAACAGGTCCTTTTCCACTTCCAGCTTGGCCGGGCTGAACCGCTCGCTGTGCCAGCCGCGGATGCCAACCACCGCGCGGGCCACCTGCCGCATCTCCGCCGCGCCCCAGACCTCCAGCGGCGGCAGCTCGGCCGCGCCGCCGCGCGGGTTGACAACGATGAGGTCCACCTCTTCCTCCGCCTGCTTGGCGCGCGACATCACCTGATACTTGCGCGGCTGGTTCACCAAAAACCCCAGCGCTTCGAAGTATTCGCGTACAATGTTTTCGTTGACCGACGCCATAGACACCTCGCTGGTAAGACAAATCCGAATTTCGAAACACGAATATCGAAACAAAACCGAAATTCAAAAGCGCCAAATATTGAAACCCAGCCGCTGGCTTCGGAGTGATCCCGGCCACGCCGCCGCCACCTGTCGGGATCTACTGCCGACGCGGGCCTGCTTTATGTTTCGTTTTTTTACTTTTCGTTATTGGGATTTGTTTCGAAATTCGAGTTTCGAATTTTCATTCCGAAACACTTCCTCCAAGTCCGCCTCCGGCACAACGCAGCCGGCCACCGCCGCGCCGAGCTGGCGCAGCAGCACCCAGCGCGGCGCGCGTTCCTGCGCCTTCTTGTCCACGTTCATGGCCGCGCGCAAATCCGCCCAAGCGAGGCCCTGGGCCGCCACCGGCAGGCCCAGCCCGCGCAACAGGCCGACCAGGCGGTCCGCCTCCGCCGGCGGCAGCCCGGCCTGGCGCGTCGCGAGCCGGGCGCCCAAGGCCATGCCGATGGCCACGGCCTCGCCGTGCAGCAGCGTCCCATAGCCGGCGACCTGCTCCACTGCGTGGCCGAAGGTATGCCCGAAATTCAGCAGCGTCCGCAACCCCGACTGCTCCTGTTCGTCGCCCGCCACGATGTCGGCCTTGATTTCGCAGCAGCGGGCGATGATTTCCGCCAGCCGGCCGCGTTCGTCGGCGGCCAGCGTGCCCCAGGGTTGGGCCAGCCAGCCGCCGCAAGCTTCCAGCGTTTGGAACAACTGCGCGTCGCGGATGGCGCCGTACTTCACCACCTCGGCCAGACCGGCCCGGCCCTCGCGGGCCGGCAGCGTCTGGAGCGTCTCGAGGTCGGCCACGACCAGGGCGGGCTGATGGAACGCGCCGACGAGGTTCTTGCCGGCGGGCAGATTGATGCCGGTCTTGCCGCCGACGCTGCTGTCCACCATGGCCAGCAGCGTGGTCGGCGCCTGCACCAACGCCACGCCGCGCAGGTACGTCGCGGCCAGGAAACCGGCCAGATCGCCCACCACGCCGCCGCCGAGCGCCACGATGCAGCCGGCGCGGTCCAACCCGGCGCGCACCGCGTCGTCGTACAGCGCCAGAAGCTGCGCGCTGCTCTTGCTCATTTCGCCCGGCGGCACGACGGCCGCGCTCACCGTGAAGCCGGCGGCCCGCAGGCTGGCCGCCGCGCGCTCCCCGTACAGGGGCGCCACGTGGCCGTCGGACACCACCAGGCAGGTCCGGCCGCGCACGCCGGCGCGGCTCAGCGCCCCCAGCGTCTCCAGCAGACCTACGCCGAGGTGGATGGTGTAGGACCGGGAGCCCAGCCGGACTGGAATCAATTTCGACATGCGTGAGGCAATAAGCATGCCCGCGCGTTTTGTCAAGCGTCAGATTGGTCAGATGGGGATCACGCTTGACTTCCCAACTTTGTTTCGACACCTTTTTTTTCCATGCGAGCGCATTTTCATGCGGTCCACACCGGCGGGCGCTCGTACCGCCGGAAGAACGCTTTCTTATCGAACGCTCCCGCGCAGGCCGCGCCCGATGTGACCCAAATCCATGCGATGGTTTCCGCCGATTCAGCCCCAAGGAGAACGCCATGATCCCTGCCCGTCTGCGCCCCGTGCTGCTTTCTGTAACCGCTGGCGGGCATGGCCCGACTATAATTTATAACCCGGCTGTCCGAAGCCATATTCGGGCGCCTCCGTCGGCAGGATGATTGATGAGAACTTCAAGAGCAGCGGGCGGTATGCTGTGTCTGCTGACGCTTTGCCGGGGGCTGGCCATCGCCGAGCCTGGGCCGCCGCCAACCGCGGCTCTGACCGCCACGAACAAAGCGGCGCCGTCCGTCGCCGCTCCCGATTTGGACGCAGCCAGAAAACAGTTTGAGGCGAACATCCGCGACGTGCAGCGCCAGCGCCGGGAGGCCGCCAAGGCGCTCCAACAGCGCTATCTCGCCGGCCTGACGGCCTTGGAAGAGGCGCTGCAGTCCGCGGGTAACCAGTTGCCGGCGATGCTCGCCGTACGCGGCGAAAAAGCGCGGTTTGAGCAGTCCGGCGACATCCCGACGAGCGCGTTATCCGCCGAGTGGCCGGCGCTGCAGAAGCTGCAGCTCGCGTGGCGCACGCAAACCGCCGGCGGGGCGCGGGAACAGGCGCAGAAGATCGTTGCGGCCAGCGAACGCTACCTCCAGAACTTGACGTTGATGCAGAAGGACTTGGCGGCCCGGCAGGACACCGGCAGCGTGGACGCGGTGAACGCGGAAAAAGAGCGGGTGCTGGGCAACAACCTGGTGCACGAGGCCCTGGCGTTGCAGCAGGCTGCGGCCTCCAAGAGCCGTGATCCATCCCTGCCCCCCGTGCGCGAGCCGGAAAAACCGCCAGAGCCCGCACCACCCATCCCCGCGGCCACCGTGGTGGAACTCGGGGGTTATAAGTTCTATCCGCCGGGGAAGGAACCACTGTTGAAGGATCTGCACCCCCTGCGTTTGGAGTTCCCGTCGGCGGACCAGCGGTTGACCCAGTTATTTTACGATCTGCGCGTGGCCATCACCTCCGCCAAAGCGGATTTGAGCGGTAATCCTTCCTTGCCAATCTATGCGGCCAGGGGCGGCAATCCCGGCCACGGTGGCAGCCCTCCCAGGGCCGTCATTAGAACCAAGCCCAGTAATATTGCGAGCATCCCCCGGATCACGCTGGCCGCCAGGAGCCGCGAGCTGCCGGAGAGCTGCAAAATGGTGCTGGAATATTTCAGCCAGCCGTCCTCGCGCGCGAACGATCTGCGCCTGGAAAAAGTCGAGCAGATCCCCCTGCCGCCCTTGCCCCGCAGCCGGGCCTACACGGTGGATGCCAGGGGCATCGCGCTGAGCAAAAACGATTACTACGAGAGCAATTCCGGCCATCATACGTCGGGGCGCGAGTTCTACGGCCTGATCGTCAGCCTGTTCGACGCCGGGAACAATCTCCTGCTGCAGCAATGCGCCCCGTCCACGCTGGCCGCCCAGTGCAACTCCAAGCCGGCGGAGCCAGACCAGTTCTAGCTCGCCCTGACAGCGGCTTCTTCACAGCTTGCGTTACTCCGGGTGCCTTGACGCTGCCGGAACACCGGTAGCAAGGCTTCTTCATTCAGGAGCAGTTGAGCTGTAGTGCAGATCAACT
>CAIQIC010000336.1 GCA_903871765.1 uncultured Lentisphaerota bacterium | reverse complement strand
GTCGCTTAGCTTGAGCGAAGGCGATCTGCTCGCCCTGCTGGTGGGCAGCAAAGCCCTGGAGCAGTATCGGGGCACGCCGATCGCGGCGGAAGTGGAGCTGGTCTTCACGAAACTGGCCGAACTGCTGCCGGACAAGATTTCCATCCGGCCGGAGCTGGTTTTCAACCGCTTCAGTTTCACCGCACCCCCGGCTAAGCCGATTGACGAGAACATCTGGACCTGCCTGGTCCGCGGCCTGCTGACCCAGTCCACAGTGAAGATGGTTTATCGTTCATTCGAGGCGCAGGCCTCCAAGGCGATACAACTATCGCCGTACCACATCGCCAACCTCCAGGGCGAGTGGTACGTCTTCGGGTTCAGCGATGTCCATGGCGAACTGCGTCAATTTTCCCTGCCGCGCATCGAAAAAGCGTCCTTGACCGAAAGGCATTTCGATCTGCCGGCCGATTTCGATCCAGCCAAGATGCTTGAGAAAACCTTTGGCCGGTTTGTGCTGGGCGAGACGACCCATGCCATCCGGCTGCTGTTCGAAAAGGAGATCGTGCCTTGGGTTCTGGAGCGCCAATGGCATCCCCAGCAGAAGGTCATCCGCAAGAAGAACGGCGATGTGGCGCTTGCCTTCGCTGTCACCGGACTTTTTGAAGTTTTCCGATGGGTGTTGGCATGGGGCCGGTATGTCCGCGTTCTGGCTCCGACCGAGTTGCAGAGGATGATAAACGAAGAAATCCAAGCCATGGCAGCCAATAATTGAAAAGAAACGCCTGCCTTTTACTCCATTCCTTTTCGCTAGATGACACAATCTTTTCGACATCTTGGTCTTAATGCATGTGAGCGCTGCTTGTCCCATGTCCAAAGTGCGCGGTCAATTGTCCGAAGATCAAGCGAATGGCGCAACGCCAGTTCCCTGATCCGGTCAGCGATACGGTTGTAAAGGCGAATGTCGTCAAAGGACTTCGGCGGGGCTTCGCCTAGAGCGGCCATCACTCGATAATCCAGGATGGGAAATCTCTCAGGACGCATCCAATGGAGAATGGCTGAAGCGGTGCGCAACTTGACTCCATGTAACTTTACCAGCGCACTAATTGACGCTGCATCGTCAGATGCTTGAAAGGCGGCAGCGGTTGCCCTGCGGATTTCGGCCCCCTTATTCGACTTATGGTGCCCCGTATTCCGAGCCGCCTTCCACCGCGCAACGTGAACGAATAACTCCTTTGACAGATAGCCGCGACTGCGAGCCTCGGTAAAATCATTTTCAAAGGCACGCTCCGCCTTGGCATCACGGTCAGTAATTTCATTCCAGTAATCGTTCGCAAGCGCCAAGATCTTGTTCCGATCATTAAGAAGCACAAGGGCTGTGGGGCTTATTGTCATCGTTGCCTGCACCTTTCTGCATACATCCTGCATAAGCGGAAAAACCGCATAGCTACCATCAGCAATGGAAACCACTTAGCAGAATTAGTTGTGTGTGTCAAGTTCTGCAAAAAGGTTTGGTCGCGCCCGGTATCAGCCCTTAAATATTAATTTTAAATTGATCATACGGCTGCCCCCCTTGCCAATCACGCCGCATTAAGGCCGCACGCGACCCATCCCCGGAGGCCCAGCATAACGCCCGCCGCGTCACGCGCCCAGCAGGTCGGTCTGGCGGGCGATGGCGATGTGGTTTTCCGTGAGCACCCGGATGGCCTTCTCGGGATCCTCGAAGCGGAAGACCACCAGGGCCCGGTCGCTCTTCTTCTCGGCGAAGGCGTACATGTACTCGACGTTGATGTCGTGCTGCGACAGCACCCGCAGCACGGCGGCCAGGCCGCCGGGCCGGTCGTTCACCTCCACGGCGACGATGTCGGTGACGTTGGCGACAAAGTGGTGCTCGCGCAGCAGCCGCAGGGCCGCCTCCGGCTGGTCCACCACGATGCGCAGGATCCCGAAGTCGGTGGTCTCCGCGATGTTCAGGGCGCGGATGTTGATGCCGCCCTGGCCCAACAGCTCGCACACCTCACAGAGCCGCCCCTTCCGGTTTTCCAGAAAGACCGATAGCTGACTGATCTTCATTTCACACCTCCAGAATATAGGGTTCAGGGTTCGGGGTTCCGAAAGATAGGGGTCAGGGTTCGGGGTTCAGGGTTCAGGACCTGGAGTTCGGAAGCCAGGAAAACCATTGGTGTTGCGCCACAACCCTCAGCCTGGCGATAGATTTCCATATTTCCTACCTGAACCCTGAACCCTGTATCCATCCACTTGGCAGTGCAACGTCCAGCGCCCTTGCTCTGCCCCGTCAGTCTTGATCACTTGAACGCAATTTCCCGGCCGCCTCAGATGGTCCGCTTGTCCACCACCCGCTTGGCCTTGCCTTCGCTGCGCTGCAGGTGGTGGGGTTCGACGAGCTTGATCTTGACGACGATGCCCAGTACGGATTCCAGTTCGCGATGGATTTTCTCCTCCAGGGCCCTGAGCACCTTGATCTCGTCGGAGAAAATCTTCTCCTCGACCTCAACCTGGATTTCCATCTCGTCCAGCCAGTTCGCCTTGCGGTCCACGATGATCTGGTAGTGCGGCTGGACGCCTTCGATGTGCAGCAGGACGTGCTCGATCTGGGACGGGAACACGTTGATGCCGCGCACGATGAGCATGTCGTCCGTGCGGCCGCGGAACTTGCTGAGGCGCGGGCAGGTGCGGCCGCAAGCGCAGGGCTCGCGGGTGATCTTGGTGATGTCGCGCGTGCGGTAGCGGATCAGCGGCATACCCGCCTTGGTCAGCGTGGTGAACACCAGTTCGCCATACTGCCCGTCCGGCACGGCCTGGCCGGTGTTCGGATCGAGCACCTCGGGATAGAAGACGTCGTGGAAGACGTGCAGCCCGGCCTTGAGGTGGCACTCCTGCGCAACGCCCGGGCCGATGATCTCGGAAAGGCCATAGATGTCCGTGGCCAGCAGGTTCCATTGCGTCTCGATCACCGTGCGCATGGAGTCGCTCCAGGGCTCGGCGCCGAAGATGCCGATCTCCCAACTGCTCTGCCGCGGGTCCAGGCCCATTTCGCGGGCGTCGTCGAGCATGAAGAGCGAGTAGCTCGGCGTGCAGCCCAGGATGCGCGGCCGGAAATCGTTCATTAGCTTGAGCTGGCGCTTGGTCTGGCCCGAGGACATCGGCAGGGCGGTGAGGCCGGCCTTGAGGGTGCCGTAGTGCAGGCCCAGCCCGCCGGTGAACAGGCCGTAGCCGTAGGCGATCTGCACCATGTCGCCGCGCCGCGCGCCGGCGCAGTACAGGCAGCGGGCGACGACTTCGCTCCACAGGTCGAGATCCGCCTGGGTGTAGCCCACCACCGTCGGGTTGCCGGTCGTGCCGCTGGAGGCGTGCAGGCGCACGATGTCTTCCATCGGGCTGGCGAAAAGGCCGAAGGGATACGTGTCGCGCAGGTCGGCCTTGACTGAGAAGGGCAGGCGGGCGATGTCCTCGATCTTCGTGATGCTGTGGGGCGTGAGGCCGCGCTCCTGCATCCGCTGGTGAAACAGCGGCACGTGGTCG
>CAIQIC010000335.1 GCA_903871765.1 uncultured Lentisphaerota bacterium | reverse complement strand
CGCCAGCGCGGCCGGCCGGCCAGGGCGCGCTCCACGCCGAGGATGCCGACGACCGCCAGCAGGACCAGCGCGGGCAGGAACTCCACTTCATAACGGCTGCAGTTGCCGTAAAACAGGCACAGGACTGAGGCGCAGACTCCGAAGAGCATGGCGGCCGCGGCGACAAATCCACGCAAGGCGGAGCGCGCCTCCGCCGCGCGGGCGCGCCAGACCAGCGGCACCGCCAGCGCCAGCCACACCACCGGGATGTTGGTCAGCACGCCGAAGGGATCCTCCACATCCGCATGCCCGGGCGGCACCGCCGGTGACACGATGTCGCCGGCGAACGGAAACCGCCGGCTCCACCGCACCGGCTCCAGGAAATAGACGCGGAAATTGAACCAGAGATAATGCAGGCTGAAAAGCCGGCCTGTGTCCTGACGTTGGGCGGACAGCTGATAGCGCTGGCCAAATTCAAACGGATTGTCGAAGCGCAGGTAGTTGTAGAGCATGAGCCCGAGGCCGCACACCAGCAGCGGCAGAAATGCAGCCGCCAGCAAGCTCCACGACGGCCGCCTCGGGGTCGCCGATGACGATTGGTGCCACGCCTGTATAAGTGGCACGACCAGAATCGACGCGCCGAGCAACAAGAACGGCCTTGCCCCCACGGCCAGACCCAGCGCCAGGCTTGCCGCGGCCAGCCACCCGACCCGCCGCGCCTGGTCATGCATTGCCAGCCAAACCGCCCCCAGCGCCAGCATGGTCAGGGCATATCCGCAGCTGATGGCTGCCTCATAGAACTCAGCCCGTTGCTGCATAACCGGCACGCCGGAGGCCAAGCCCAGCGCCAGCACGCCAATCGCCACGACCGCGCCTCCGACCTCTGGAAAATAGCGCCGCCATATTGACCGCAAAATCGCCGCGCCGGCCAGAAAACCGATCATACAGAAGACCGCCACGGCATAGCGTTGGAAGAGATAGTGGCCAGTAAGAGCCGTCCAAGGCCAGAACAGGAGCAACGCCGGCGTTATCCCGGAATAGAGATACAGCTTGCCCTTGTAGTAACTCATGTCGAGCAGCCCGTAAGGTTGCCCGAAGGGTAGGCGAAATCGGTGGTTCGCGACCGGATCGTAGGGATCGGCGAGCTGCTTGAGCTCCGGTGGCGGCGTTTTGTTCAAGCTCAGGTGCCCATGTTGGAACCCCTCCACCAGCAGATTGTAGTGGCTGGTTGCGGGCGGATATATGCCCATTTCCGTCACGCACGCCTCTCCCATCCAGGCGTAACACCCGACGACCAACGCGCACACTCCAACGAAGACCATGGATGCTGCGAATGAAGTTTTGTCCTTCAGCATGAAGTGCCTCTGCCTTTCTTAACGGCCCTGACTTGGCTGGAGTGCCGTGGCCAGCGCCTGCTGGGCCGCGGGATCATCGGGTGACAGGCGCAGTTCCTCCCGGAAGGCGGCCGCCGCCGCCGGCAGATTTCCCAAATGAAACCAGCTTACCCCGAGATTGTGCCATGCCGGTGCATAATCCGGCTTCAGGCGCATCGCCTCTTTAAACTGGGTGATTGCGTCAGGCAACCGCCCCGGCAGCTGCGACCAGGCGTTGCCCAGACTGCAATGCGCCTCGACAAAATCCGGCTTCAGGCGCAGCGCCGCCTCATACTGGGCGATCGCGTCCTGCAGCCGTCCCGGCAGCTGCGACCAAGCGACGCCCAGATTGTAGCGCGCTTCGGCAGAATCCGGCTTCAAGCGCAGCGCCGCCTCATACTGGGCGATCGCGTCATTCAGCCGTCCCGGCAGCTGCGACCAAGCGAGACCCAGATTGTTGTGCGCTTCGGCAAAATCCGGCTGCAGGCGCAGCGCCTCCTCATACTGGGCGGCCGCGTCAGGCAGCCGTCCCGGCAGCTTCGCCCAGGCGACGCCCAGAGTGGG
>CAIQIC010000334.1 GCA_903871765.1 uncultured Lentisphaerota bacterium | reverse complement strand
CGCGGCGACGCGCCCTTCAGAAAGGAAATGAAAATGAAATCCGACCGATTCTTCCGTAGGAGCGCGGCTGGCCTGGTGCTGGCTGCCTTCACGGCGGCCCTGCTGCTGTCCGCCGATGCGGTGAGCACCACCACGACGACCACCCACCATACGACCACGCCGCCCAAGAAACATACGACGGCCCATTGGCTGGTCAGCGCCGTGAATCCCAGCAACAACACGGTGGAACTGGGCCTGAGCGATCAATCCTCCAACCTGACCGTACACGTCACTTCCGCCACCCGTATCACCGTGAATGGCAAAGCCGCCAAGATGAGCGATCTGCAGAAGGACATGCGGGTCACCGTCCACGCCACCGCCGGCGCCTGTTCCTCGATTGAGGCCGTAACCACGGACACCAAAAAGAAAACGAAGTAATCCAGCCCTGCGCCGGAGACAGTGACGCCGCGGTTTCCCAAGGCCTGGAAAACCGCGGTTTTTTTGGTGGATGCATGGAGAGGAGCGAAATGTCGCCGTCAAGATCAAATAAGCGGCGCTTCCATAAACGCATAAAGTCCGTTCAATCATACTGTTCACAGGATACAAGGCGGGCGCGGGGACAGGGTGAGCAGTATGGCTTCCAACTCCGCTGGCAGTGGCGCTACGACGGCTAGTGGTGTGCCGCGGACCGGATGTGTCAGTTCCAGGCGGTCGGCATGGAGAAAATGGCGCTGGTAGCCGCCGGGCAGGGCGGAGCCGGGCGGCGCTGCGCCGCCGCCGTAGAGCTGGTCGCCGACAATCGGATGGCCAATGGCCGCCAGTTGACAGCGGATTTGATGGGTCACACCGGTGCGGATGGTTACGCGCAGCAAGGCGTGTGCGGCGAACCGCTCTTCAATGCCGAATTCCGTCACTGCACGCAGCGGCCGGCGGATTTTTTTCCGGTTGCGGTCGGTCACCGGCACCATGTGGCCGGGGCGTCCCGGATCGTGCGCCAGCACATGTTCCAGCAGCCCGCCGTGGGCAGGCACGCCGTGGACGAGCGCGAGGTAGATTTTTGTCACCTGCCGCGCCTGGAACGCACGGCGCAGCGCCCGGTAAATGTCCTCGTTTTTGGCCGCCAGGACCAGGCCCGAGGTGTCGCCGTCAATCCGGTGCACCATCGCCGGGAACAGCGGTTGGCCGCCGACCTGCGCCAGCGCGGGATAGCGCGCCACGAGGGCATTGGCCAGCGTGCCGCGCTCGCCGGCGCGCAGCGGATGTACCGGCATGCCGGCGGGCTTGTTAAGCGCCAGCAGATGGTCATCCTCGTATACCACGTCCAGCGGCAGGTCGGGTTCGGGCTGCACCGTCAGGTCGGTGCGCTCCAGCAGGAGGCAAATGTCCACCTGATCGCCCGCGGCGAGCTTGGCGCCTTTGACGGCGGGCCGGCCGCCGACGAGCACCTGGCCGCCGGCCAGGGCCTCGAGCGCCAGCGCCCGCGTGGTTGACGGCAACCGCTGCACCAGCCAGCGGTCCAACCGCAGCCCCGCCTCAGCGGTATCCACGGCCAGTTGGAGATTGCTGATCATCTTGACAGATCGGATTTACCACAGAGGTCACGGAGGTATGAGGAGGTTCACCGTGGTGTCCTTATATTCCTCTCTCTTCCTCTGTGACCTCATCCGACCTCTGAGTCCTCTGTGGTGAAATTTTCATCCGTTCATTCAACTTCCTGAAGTTCATACGTCCGGCTACCGAGCTTCAAGGCTTCCATGAACTCGATCACGGCATGCGGATCCTTGCCGTAGAGCCGCTGGAAGAGGTGCCCGTCGCCCGCCGGCGCCATGCCGGGCGGCAGGGTGCTGGTGATCAGGTCCTCGGTCTTGACGAAATCGAGTGTCGCCTGTTCGATGGCCACGATGTCGGAGCCGGCAAGGATGCCGATGTCGGGCACGAGCGAGGGCGTGGTCATGCCCCAGCAGTCGCAGTAGATGCTGATGTCCAGCAGCACGTTGATGAACAACCGGCGCGGCGGAGCGAAATGCGCCAGCACTTCCGCGGTGGCCAGGGCCAGGCCTTTTTGAAAAGCGCGATAACCGCCGCCTTCCACCTTTAGCGCGCCTTGTGGACAGATCAGGGCGCAATGCTGGCAGAGCTTGCAGTGGTGGAAGAATATTTCCATGTTGCCGGCGTCGGTGAACTTCATCGCGCCGGTGGGACAGTTTTCGATGCACGTGCGGCAGGAGTCGCACAGCTTGGCCGTCCAGTGGATGCCGCCCTCCAGCGCGTGCAGGTCGCGGCGCGTATTCTGCGTCACGCAGCCCATGGATAAATTCTTGGACGCGCCGCCGAAGCCGCAGGCGCCGTGGCCCTTGACGTGGGCGAAATCAATCAGCGCCTCGGCGTCGAGCACCGCGGCGCCGAGTTCCACGGCCGTGAGCGTTTTGAACGCCGGCTGGATGGGCTGCCGGCGGAACTGGTCATCCGCCGGGCCGGTGACCGAAACCAGCGGACAGCCGATGACCTCCGCCGTATAGCCGCGCTCGACGGCGGACAACACCGCGCCGGGGCTGTCGGTGACGAACACCTTCCGGGCGCCGGCGGCCTTGACCTTCTCCACCAGCTTGCGGGTGAAAAACGGATGAATGGTGGTGAAGCCTGTGCCGCCGCCGAGGTGCATCTTGATGCAGGTGCGCCGGCCTGCGACTGCCGGGGCCAGGTCCAGTTGGTCCAGCAAGCGCAGCCATTTCGAGCCCAGGGAATCCCTGGGCTCGAGGGTCTTGGGGCGATAGCGGGCAAAGAGCAATTGGGCAGTCATATCGCTTCTCCTGATGCCGATCGCACGGCGGGCCCTGTAGTGAAACGCTTTGCATACTACAGGGCGGGCGGAGCATAGCGCAGATTGCGATATTTGTCCGCAATTCTCGATCCGGGCTGTAGGCCGGGTCTCCGACCCGGCGAATATGGCGCGCCGCGTCGGAGACGCGGCCTACAGAAGGCACGGCAAGACGTAGAAGCGGCGTCCCGCCGCTTTCG
>CAIQIC010000333.1 GCA_903871765.1 uncultured Lentisphaerota bacterium | reverse complement strand
AGTGAAAGTGAGGCGGTTCGAATCCTGAAATCTGTTATTTGGAACTTGGCACTTGTGACTTGGTACTTGTCACCTGGAACTTCCCCGAAGGGGGTTAGTACGGTCCCAGCCGGGCCTCGGCCTGATTCTGATCGAAATTCTCTCCCCCGGAGGCCACCCCTAGCAGTTTGTCCGCCAAGGGACTGCTGTCGTCCCAGTTCATGCGGCGCCAGTTGGTGTCGGTGGGGAAGGGGCTGTCTTTCGCATACTTGAAGTTGGCCGCGATCTCGGCGGCGATCTCCGACTCGCAACGAGCCTTGAGCGCATCGGTCAGGTGTCCGGCGGCGCGGAGCTTTTCCTCCAGCAGGACGATGGGGCAGTTGTCCTTCCAGAACTTCATCTCCTCCGCGGAGCGGTAGGCGTTGACGCCGTCGTCCTCGGGGCCGACATGACTGTTCCAGCGGTAGGTATAGGCCTCGACGAGGGCGGGACCGTCGCCGGCTCGAAGACGTTTAATCTCAGCGCCGAGCGTGCGCCAGGCGAGGACGGTGTCGTTGCCGAAGATCCTGGTGGCCCTCACGCCGAAGGGTCGCACGCGTTCGCAGATGTTGTCCTGGGCCTGGCGTTTGAGCTGGTCGGAAAACGTGGCGTAGCGGTTGTTCTCGCAGACGAACAGCACGGGCAGCTTTTGTTTGCCGGCGTAATTCATCGCCTCCCAGAACGCGCCCTCGTCGGTGGCGCCTTCGCCGAAGCCGGCGATGGCGATCTGTTTTGTCCTCTTGAATTTGAAACCGAACGCGGCGCCGACGGCGATGGTGATGGCGCCGGCGAGAATGGCGCCGCTGTAGAAATGCGTCCCGGAGTGTGAGATGTCCTGCGAGCCGGCCTTGCCGCTGTCGGCGCCGGTGGCTTTGCCATAGATCTCGGCGAACAGTTCGCGCAAGGGACTGCCCTTGGCGAAGTAATAACCATGTGAGCGGTGATGGCTGAAGAGGTAGTCGTCGGGTTGGACGAGCTGCGAGAGCGCGGCGGGAATGGATTCCTGACCGATGCAAAAATGGATCGGACACCGCATCTCGTCGGCCGGGTGATATTCCCTGTGCAGGGCCTCCTCGGTGCGGCGCAGGCGCAGCATCTGGCGGTAAAGAGCTGTCAGGGTGTCGGCCGGCACCCCGGTGATATCCATATCCCGGTAGTGTCCGAGCTGGGTGATGCTGCGATGGCTAAGGTCCATGAAGGCAGGAGGAGGAAGGCAAACCGGCTTCATTCGGGCTGGCAAGCATGGCGTGCGGCCAGGGCCAGATCCCAGACGCGTGTCAGGTGGTCGCGCCGCGGCAGACGTTCGACCTCGTCGCGGCGGATGAAGACCGCCGCCTGGCCTTCGCGACATTCGATGCGTTGACGGCCGTCATAGACGTCCCAGAAGAAAATCATCCGGAAGTCGCCTTGATAGCCGAGTTCCGTGCAGTGGAAATCGGCCAGCGGACGCGGATGGGCGCAACGGTAGCAGGTCTCCTCCTCGACCTCGCGGGCGGCGCCCTGCAGCGGTATTTCGCCGGGCTCCAGATGCCCGCCGGGAATCACCCACAGGCCGGGATCCTGAATGGTGGGAATATCGTCCCGGTGCTGGAGCAGGGCCGCACCGTCCTCGCGCAGCACCACGATGCCGCATACGGCGTTCGGTGCGGAAGGCGCACTCATGGGGCCGGCGGGTGATGTTTCTTCCGCCAGATCCAGAAAAAATTGGTGCCCATGCTGAAGCCGGTGGAGAAGCCGACGGCGAGAATGCCGGCCAGCAGATAGTGAATCCCCAGCACGTTCATGAGGTTGGTGGCGCCCCACCAGATCACGAATGCCGCCCCATTGGCCACATGGTACTGGATCAACCGGCGCCAGGTTGGCCGGCGGTGTCCAAACACCCAGTGATCATTCACCAGATATCGCAAGATCGTGCACAGTTCGGCGGTGACCAGGGTTCCGACCATCACCGGCATCCCGAGCAGACCCACAGCCAGGTAAAGAAAGAGTGTGCTGAGTCCCATGAACACCCCGCCGGCCAGCATCCAGCGCACCAAGGGAGAGTGACCGCCCGGCTGGAGGAGGGCGTAGATCCAGCCGGCAAGGGGTTGGGCCATGACCACGGCTTTGTCCGCCGCTGGCGTTGTGACGGAGTCAGGGCCAGCCGCGTTTTGGGCTGAGGTGGAACTGGAGTCGGGCGTGGACATGGAGGGAACGTGAAGGCGGGACCGTTACGAAGCTATCCTTTTGGGGTGCATCCGCCCGGAGCGGCCGTCCCGCTGTCCGGATCGGTCAGCTCGCAGCGTACTCGCACCGGGCGCTTCTGATAAAGCTGCGGATTCCTGAGGTGGATTTCATAGAACAACCGCAGGAACACGGCGGTGACCTCGCGAAGATTGCGGAGGGAGAACGACGAACTGCCCTCGAGGCCGACCTGACGGTGGCCCGGAATTTCAATAAACGACACGCCCTGCCGCAGCAGCTTCACGTTGATTTCAGCCACGATGCTGAAGCGCGACGAAAAAAGCTCCAGCTCGCGCAGCCTTGCCACCGGATAGACGCACGGTCCGTTGATATACTGCACATGGACATCGAAGCATGCGGCGTAGATGAAGCCAAAGAGGGCGGAGAGAATGCGGCGGCCCCGTCCCCGGAATTGCCGGTCGGGAAAGAAGCACATGACCATGTCGGCGGAGTGCGCATGCCGGATCAGGTCTGAAAGGGTCGCCGCGGGCATATCGTTATCGCCGGGCACGATGAGGAATTTCTCGCCGGTGGCATGGGCAAGGGCGGTCCGCAAGGCCTGTCCCAAGCCGCGATTGCCATCATGACGAAGCAGGGTGATTTCCTGATGGTGGCGGGCATAATCCGCGACGATCTTCGCGGTGCCGTCGGTGCTGCCGTCGTCGATGACCAGAATCTGCACGCGCCGATCATCACCTGCCGGGATTACCTTCAGGACATTTTCCAAGGTGTTTCCGATGCGTTTCTCCTCGTTCAACGCAGGAATCATGAGGGTGATGGAAGACATCGGATTAAGGCGAGGCGTGGAGCAGGCGAGCTGTCGGGTCAGGTTACGCGCCCGGCCGGGTGCTTTTTGATAATCTTGGATGCGGTCGGGAAAGATCAACCACCGAGCAGGAAACAACGCAATCCAGCGAAGAAATGAGCGATGACCGTTACCGTGCCGCGCCGCCAAAAGAACCGGCCGCCCGAATGGGAGATCTGGCGGCCGCGTTCAAGGCGGTCCAGCCGGGCATCCAGCATGTCGCGCACAGGGTATTTT
>CAIQIC010000332.1 GCA_903871765.1 uncultured Lentisphaerota bacterium | reverse complement strand
GTCGATTTTCGGCACCGCACTGAGCACCTCGATCATCCGGTCCCTGCCTTTACCTTGCAGCCAGTCGGCAACGGGGTTGGCGACCACCTTGATGTCCGGATACTTGTCCAGCACATCGTGCGCGCCGCCATAACGGTTGATCTCTCCCTCAACACCGCGCAAGCCGCTGATCTCTACTACGACGCCCTGCGGTTTGCCGTACTTCTCCGTCAGCTTCTTGACTATGAACTCGCCGGCCATGCGCCCTATGGCCCTGTTATCGCAACGGATATACGTCGTGTAGTGAGGTTCGAGAATGTCGCGTTCCAGGCAGATCGTCGGAATGCCCGCATCCATGGCCTTATTCATGACCGCCGTCAGGGGGGCTCGTTCGTTGGGCGCGACGATCAGCAGGTCCGGCTTCTGCCGGAGGGAAGTCTCTATCTGCGAAATCTGCTTGGCGTTGTCCTGCTGGCCGTCGGTGATGACCAGATTCACATCCGGATACGCGGCGAACAGCTTCTGCATCATTGCGTTCTGCGCGGACCGATACGGCTCGGCATTGTTGCACTGGCTGAAGACCACCAGGTATTGTTTCTTACCCGCCGCGCGGTCGCTCGACTTTCCGCACCCGGCCAGCGCCATCAGCGAAAACACCACGAGACAGACAAAGACCCAGATCGTCCGCTTCATAATTATCGCTCCTGTTTTGAAGTCCACATCGTTGGCCGCCGGCCGGGACCCTACGACTTCTTCCTGCGCGACTGAGCCCACACCGCCAGAACGATTATCACGGCCTTTATGATCAGCTCGATGTTGCTGTCCACCATCTTCAGTCGCAGTATATTCGTCAGGACGCCGATGATCAAGGTGCCGACGATAGTCCCCACGATCGAACCTTTTCCGCCCGAGAGGCTCGTTCCGCCGATGACCACCGCGGCGATCGCTTCCAGCTCATACGAGACGCCGTCATTGGGATTGCCCTGATGGCACTGGGCGGCGTGGAGAATTCCAGCCAGGCCCGACAGCAGACCGGTGCCGGCGTACACCCAGATCTTGATCCGGCCCACGGGAATGCCGGAATAGACGGCTGCTCTCTCGTTATCACCGATGGCGCGGACATACCGTCCGAAAACGGTCCTCCTGAGGACAATGGCAAAGACTGCCGCCAGGATGACGAACGTGCCAATGACCACGGCCTTCTGGGAACCGATATCCGCGAACACGGCGGTCACGTCGTGGCCGAAGCCGAAGTCGATGTTCGTGTTGGACGTCAGCCAGCGGGCGAATCCGCGTACGCCGATCATAGTTGCCAGCGTCACAATGAACGGCTGAATGCCGAACCGCGATATCACCAGGCCGTTCATCACGCCGACCAGGGTGCAGACGGCCAGCGCGGCCGCCACCGCCAGCGCGATGTGCGCCGCGAAACCGCCCGGTGGCGTCCATTTGCTCGTCAGCACCATGGCGGCTACCGAGGCTGACAGCGCCAGAATGCTTCCCACCGACAGATCAATTCCCGCCGTCAGGATGACGAAGGTCATGGCCAGGGCAATGATGCCGATTTCGGACACCTGCCTGACAATGTCGGTGATATTACCCGGCTGGAAGAAGACGATGGATCCGTCGGTGGCCCTGGGACTGAGGATCACGGCCATCAG
>CAIQIC010000331.1 GCA_903871765.1 uncultured Lentisphaerota bacterium | reverse complement strand
GAGCCTTGCGCAGCGGAGGGCGATGATCGCGTTGGAACCGGTGACGGTCCAGTGCATGCCGGCGCGTTTGAGCCGGGTACCGATGGCCACCTTGCAGCCTGCTTCTACAACTCCCGACGAGGTACACAGGCCCTGGGCGTGGAACTGCGGGTAGCGCATGCGATGGCGGTTCTTCTCAAAGTAATCCAACGCTTTTTCGCCGGCCTCGGTCTGGTTTTTTGGAAAGGCCTGTCTGGCTTCGGTCAGGAACACGTCGAGGTGTCCGCGGAGCAGGAGTTTCACCCAGCGTTTACGGCGTTTGCGGCCTGACAGGGTATGGTGGTCCTCGATAAGGTCTACGACTTTAGTGACGTGTTCGGCAGCATGGTAGAAGTCCACAATGCCTAGGGACATAGGGAAGAAGATCCGCTGGAGTTCCCAATTCCAAGCGGCCCCATCGCCGAGGAAGGCGACATCGGAAGCCCCGGCGAAGCGGCGGCAGAACTCGGCACGCATCATCACGCCGAAGGGTTCCGCCCGCTGGGTGGTGGCCACATAGGTGTTCGAGTCCAAGTCGCGCCAGGGCTTCTCACCAGCGACCGGGTGCTGCGTGAAGATGGCCCCCACCTTGATTTCGTGCGTCTGGGCCGATCCGTCGGGCTGCCGGCCTTTGCGGCCCCTGAGTTCCTCGTGGCGCAGCGGGGCTCCGGTCCCGTCGGTGGCGACATAGACCCGCGGCGGCATTTTCTCTCCGGAAGGCAGGTTGGATCGCAGAAACCGCTCGGCCAGCGGGCCGATGTGTGCGGCCAGACGAGGAAACTGGCGGGCCTCCACCGTCAGGCCGGTGTAAGCCCGGAAGGACTCTTCCGCGCGCTGGAAAGGGTGTTCAGCGGCACACCGCCCGATCAACGCGGCCACGCCTGGGGTGTACCCGTCGATCAGCCCTAACGCCTCGTCCAAGGGAAAGCGGCCGCCTGCATCGTCTGGGCGGTGGTAGTAGTTGCGCACCAGCGGAATGTCGCCAAAGAGGGTATGGGCGATGCGTTCTTGGGCGCCGATCCGGCGTTCCCCGGGCCGTGCGCAGTCACCCGGAATACGCAAGCCAGGCAAGGCCAGCAACCAGCGCAGCACCGCGCGGCACATGCCTTGGGAGGTCTCGCGCAGACCGTGTTCCAACCACGTGATATCGCCCAGGCCTTTCGACTGCAGGGTCTCGGTAGCCGTATCGACAAAACGATGCAGTTCTTGCGCCCAGGCGTCTACGGCTTCGTGGGCTTTTTTTTTCTGCCGCCGTTGTCCCGCAGCGCGTCCGCTTCGCGCAGCTCGACGTACTGCTGTGCCAGTTCCATGAACTGGGCATAGCCGCGCGTGCCTTGGCGTACCGTCTCGACCAAGGCCGCCGGAATGTGACGGGTCTCGTTCCGTCCATTACGCCAGCGCTGCAGCTTGCAGCCTGTGACTTTGTCACCCTGGCGCCGCTCCGATACCTTGCCTTGTACGATGACGGCGATCCGCCCAATTTGCGCCAGGATTTCCTGGCCCCGCCCGAATCCGATAGGTTGTGTGTTCATGGCCTAGCATCATAGGCCCTAAGCACGCAAAACACAAGCACTTTCTTTGTTTCGTTCAGAAATCCGTCATGCACCCCGCCGTACCGGCCAGGGCCGTTTCATCTGCCTTGGTCGGAGGGGGCGTGGTTGCCGGGTTGGCAATGGCCATCCGGTCGGGCGTTGCGGCG
>CAIQIC010000330.1 GCA_903871765.1 uncultured Lentisphaerota bacterium | reverse complement strand
GGATCCAGTGACAGCAGATACTGCCGGTCCAGCTCCTGGGCCTGCTTGAACGGACTGTCGAGCAGCCGCACCTGCGTGAGATCAAACCCGGCGACCGGGCTGACCGCGGTTGGAGGCGGAGTGGCGGACGCCGGCCCGGAGAGAATCAAGGCGGCGAGCAATCCGGGGAAAAATCTTTTCATGGCGGCCGGTCGCCCCTGTTTTCAGGTTTATTCGAAGGTCAGGTCGATCGCGTCGCCGCGATAGCGGACCGTGCGGTCCGCCTGTGGCGCAAAGCTGAATCCGACCGGTTTCTGTTTCGACACCAGGATCACCTGGAGGGTCCGCTCTGCCAGCATGCCCGGGAAAATCCCCGTGCGGGCGCCAATATGCAGCGTCCGGCTGGTGTCATGCCAGCGGAGCGGAATGCGCGCGAACGCGCCTTTCTCGTAACCGTAGGTCAGGCCGTCGTCCTCGTAGAGCGTGAACTCCCCGTTGGCGCCGGTATAAACGTAGAGCGTGATGGGATCAGCCGGCTTCTCGCCGGTGTACTGCAGCTCGGGGCCGAACGGAATGATCGCTCCGGCCCGCACGTACAGCGGGATCGCATCGTACGGCGCAGCCGCCTCGATCGTCTGGCCGCCGGCCAGCGACGCCCCCGTCCAGAAGTCATACCAATCCGCCGCCGCCGGCAGGTAGACCGGCCGGCTCCGCGCCTGATACTCCGTCACCGGGTTCACCAGCAACGCCGGCCCGAACATGTACTCGTCGCCGATCTCCCGCGCCTTCGCATCGGCGCGAAAATCCATGACCAGTGCGCGCATGATCGTGCCGCTCTCCTGCGTCACCGCGCCCGCCAGCGAGTAAATGTAGGGCAGCAGGTGGTAGCGCAGGCGGTCGAACTTGAGCTGCGCCTGGTAGGCCGGCGACGACTCGCCGCCGAATTGCCACATCTCGCGATACGGAAACTCGCCATGCGTGCGCAGCAGTGGCGTGAACGTGCCAAACTCGAACCACCGCGCGTTCAACTCGCGCCATTCCTCGACACCCGCCTCGGTGGCTTTCCCGTAAATGGGGTCGCCGTTGCTGTCATCCCCGAGGTTCGGCGCGTAAAGGTGAGGGACGGAGAATCCACCGACGTCCATCGTCCAGTAGGGCAGCCCCGACAGGCAGAAGCCGAGGCCGGCCGGGATCTGCTTGCGCATGGCCGTCCAGGTCGAGCTGCTGTCGCCGGACCAGACGGCGGCGGCGTAGCGTTGCAGGCCGGCGAAGCCGGAACGGGTCAGGATGAAGACCCGCTGGTCAGGCGCGGCCGCGCGCTGGCCCTGGTACACCACCTCGGCGTTCACGAGCGGAAAGGCGTTGAGCACGCGCGAGCCCGGCCCCAGCGCCGTCGGATGCATGTAGTCGCGCTGGGCGTCGAGCGTCGGGCGGGGCGTGAGATCAGGCTCGCTGGCGTCCAGCCACCATGCGTCGACCTGCTTGCGGAACAGCTCGCGCTCGATCTGCGACCAGAAAAGCTTCCCCGCGTCGGGATTGAACGCGTCGTAGAACGTGTAGGGGAAGCCCAGCCAGTCGCGGATCTTCTCCTGCAAGTC
>CAIQIC010000329.1 GCA_903871765.1 uncultured Lentisphaerota bacterium | reverse complement strand
CGTGGGGCGTGAAGAACCGAGCCGAACATGCAACCAGCCGCCAGGAGTACCACATGAAATCATTCGTCAGCCGATCTGCGGGATTCGCCCTGTTCGTGTCCGCGCTGGGCAGCGGCCTGATGCCGGTGCGCGCGCCAGCCGGGGACTGGCCGCAGTGGCGCGGGCCGGGCCGGGATGCCCGGGTGACCGGATTTACCGCGCCGAAGGCGTGGCCAGCCGAACTGACGCAGAAATGGAAAGTCACCGTCGGCCGGGGCGACGCCACGCCGGCCTGGGTGGGCGATAAAATATACGTCTTCGTGAACGACGCCAGCGGGGACATCACCCTGTGCTGCGAGGCCAACACCGGGAAGGAAC
Organism: uncultured Lentisphaerota bacterium; assembly: GCA_903871765.1. Taxonomy (GTDB): domain Bacteria; phylum Verrucomicrobiota; class Kiritimatiellia; order CAIQIC01; family CAIQIC01; genus CAIQIC01. Next base: position 3,446 of record CAIQIC010000329.1, on the reverse strand, counting down.
TCTGGCGGAACAAGTACGACGCGCAAGCCGCGACGGAACCCATGGGCCAGCATCCGGGACCGCGCAGCTCGCCGGCGGTGGCCGCGGGCAAGTTCGTTTCGTATGGCGCGCGGGGCACGCTCTCCTGCCTGGATGCCGCCAATGGCAAGGTGGTGTGGCGCAAAGATGACTTCCCCGGCGTCTGGCCCCGCTTCTTCACGTCCGCGTCGCCCTTGATCGCGGACCAGGTGTGCATCGCGCAGCTCGGCGGCGAGCGCCAGGGCGGCATGGTCGTTTACGATCTCGCCACCGGCGACCAGAAGTGGAAATGGACGGCGGATGGCACGGCGTACGCCTCACCGGCCCTGCTGACGGTCGGCGCGACCCGGATGGTCGTGGCCCTGACGGCGCAGAAGATCGTCGGGCTGGCGCTGGCCGACGGCAAGCTGCTCTGGGAGTTGCCGTTTGCCGCTCAGGACCGGGCGTACAACGCGGCCACCCCCATCGTGGACGGGCAGACCGTGATCTACACCGGCGCGGGCCGGGGCACCAAGGCGGTGAAGATCGAGAAAGCCGGCGAGGGCTACACGGCCAAGGAACTCTGGAGCAACCCGGACAACGCCGTCCAGTTCAACACCCCGGTGATCAAGGATGGCCGGCTCTACGGCATCACCCAGAAGGGCGACCTCTTCTGCCTCGACGCGCAAAAAGGCCAGACGCTCTGGACCGCCCCGCTGGGCGGCCGCGGCTTCGGCTCCATCGTGGACGCCGGGCCGGTTTTGTTCGCGCTCACGCCGCAGGGCGAGCTCGTCGCCTTCGAGCCCGGCGCCAAGGAATTCAAGAAGCTGGCCGGCTACCAGGTCGGCACGGACACCTACGCCTACCCCGTCCTCACCGCCGACGGTCTCTGCATCAAGGACAAGGACGCCCTGGCCCGCTGGGCGTTCTGACCGAAGGAATAGGCAGGAGATTTGCGTGTACGAGTGAGTGTACGAGTACGGTGGGGAACATTCTGACCGCAGGCCACGTACTCGTACTCTTACACGCGGATCTCTGAGGCAGGAAAAGAACGCGGCCCGGCACACCACGGAGAGGAATGCAAATCGCCGTATAAGCGCTGGAGAATATCATGAAAGCCGTTGACAAGATGATCCGAATCGCGTGGCTGAGCGGAATGTTTATCGGTTTGGCCGCGGCGCCGCAGGTGCTGGCCCAGGCGGAACCCGGCAAAGCTGACGCCAAGGATCAGCCGCCGAATCAGGCGGCCAAAAGCAACCCCAAGGCTGCCGGGCCGCAAATCGAAATGAACATCGCGCTCATCAGCTTCGAAAGGAAGGAACTGGAAGCCGTGGCGCGCAAATCGCCCAGCGCGTGCGTGGCGGCGGCAGACGTGCTCACGCTCTGGCGCGCCGGCCAGGGCCGGCTGGTGACGACCCTCACGGCCAAAGTCAATCCCAACGAGAAATTTACCATCAAGGACGTCACCGAATGGCGCTATCCGCAGTCTTATGAGCCCAGCCAAATCGCGGTAGCGAATCCCAAGCCAAACCATGAAATGGTGGGGTCCCAGCCCATGACTTATTTTTCGCCGGCCGATTTTCAGACGCGCGAAGTCGGGATGATCTTCACCTTCACCGCCAATGTGGGACCGGACAAGAAATCAATCAAATTTGAATTAGCGCCGGAATTCTCGACACACAATGATGCTGACGATGCCGTATACAAATCCATCACGCCCGCCGGGACCAACCTGTATTATTTCCCTCAACCGATGATTCAGTCTAAATCCATCCAGCTGGTCGCGATCTGCGCCGACGGTGAAACCGTGGTGTACAACAGCGATTTGCTAAACCGCGATAACGAGGAAGGGGCCTACCTGCTGATTACGCCGCGCGTGATTCCGCCACACCCCTGACGCCAAGCGCTGTAGTCAACGACAATGACCGGAAACTCTCATGAAAACTTTTGACCGAACCAAGCGATGGGCATGTTTGACCGTACTGCTCGTCGGATTGGCCATGACAACGCCGGTTTGGGGCGGGGAAGATTCCAGCCCTAAAGGCGAGCGAGACCAGCAGCCAAATGCGGAAGGAACAAAAGGCCGGCCGCAGCCTAACGGGCTGCAGATCGAGATGAACATCGCGCTCGTCAGTTTCGAACGCAAGGAGCTGGAAGCCGTCGCGCGCAAGTCGCCCAGCGCGTCCGTGGCAGCGGGAGACGTGCTCGCGCTCTGGCGCGCAGGCAAAGGCCGGCTCGTGTCAACCTGGACAGCACGAGTCAATCCCAACGATAAATGCACCGTCAAGGACGTCATCGAATGGAGATATCCACAGTGCTATGAGCAAGAGGTCATACCGCTACTCGATCCGAGCTCCTCAACGCCTCCTGAAGATTCGTCAGCCAAACTCGGCAAGGCCTACATCTTCGCACCCGCAGATTATCAGACGCGCGAGCTCGGAATGATCGTCAACTTCACAAACCAGGTTGGGCGCGATAATAAATCCATCCAAATGGTTCTGGAGGCTGAAATGCCAGCCAAGCTGGACTTGGAACAGGAAACGTTCAAGATGGTCACCCCGGCTGGCACCAACACGTATTTCTTCCCCCAGCCGGCCATTCAAAACAAATCCATTCAACTGGCAGTCACCTGCGCCGACGGCGAGACCGTGGTGTACAACAGCGATTTGCTGAACCGGGACAGTGAGGAAGGATCCTACCTGTTGATCACGCCGCGCCTGGTTCCGCCGCGTCCCTGACGCCGGATTCGGTATTGCAGCAGGAGTCCAGGCACGATCTTATTGATGATGCCTTTTGCGTCCACGACGATTCGGCGCACCATCCCGCGCCGCGCGGATGATGTCCACGATCCACTGCGGGTCCACCGGCTTCTTGAGGTGGACCGGCGGCGGCAGGTCGCTGGGGCTGCGAACTACCTCTCGCTCCGAGATCACAAAAGGAACCTTTTCGCTAGGTTTGTTCAAATGCAATTACTGCTCCTATTCCTCTAGTGCGTTCGGATTCGTTCGCGTTCTGCCTATTTTGCCTTCCATCCAAGCGGCCACTGCAACTGCGGCGGTGCCGAACAAGAAATCCGCAAGCAAACTAAAGGGATCAAACGACGCAGAGGGACCGAAATCACTCCACCTGTAATAGTGAAGGGGAAATCCATGCCCGCAGGCCAGATGGGGCATTGGGGTCAGCCCTGGGGCATTGGGGTCAGCCCTGAAGTTAGAACTTAGCCTCCTTTTTTAACACTTCATGGATCGCAGCAACCCGGCGGGCCAGGGTCCGGTTCCGCGCCAAGGCCGCCGGTAAGCGCGCCAGTTGCAAGCTCACGGCATTGCCGGAACGCAATCCCATGGGGCATTGGGGTCAGCCCTGAAGTTAGAACTTAGCCTCCTTTTTTAACACTTCATGGATCGCAGCAACCCGGCGGGCCAGGGTCCGGTTCCGCGCCAAGGCCGCCG
>CAIQIC010000328.1 GCA_903871765.1 uncultured Lentisphaerota bacterium | reverse complement strand
TCGAAATCGTCGCCGAGATTATTCCGGGCAGCGCCAGCAAGGTTGGCTTCCGCATCGGAACCAAGGACGCCATCGAGATCACGTTTGACGGCCAAGCCGTCAACGTAGCGGGCGCCCCTGTTCCCTTCGCGCTGATTCCGGAAGACCTTCCGATCCCCCCGGCACCGGGCGCGCCCGCCAACGCCCCCGCCCGCAAGCTCCCCGCCGACACCAGCCTCCGCTGGCACCTGCTGGTCGACCGCGACCGCCTGAGCCTCCTGGCCAACAATGTCTTCCGCCTGTCCAAGGCCATCAAGGTCGATCGCCCCGCCGCGGTCACGCTGCTGGCCGACGGCGGCCAGGCCACCTTCCAACAAGTCGACGTCTGGGAACTGCGGACAATCAGCAATCCGGCGAGCCGCAACCTGCACCACTTCGCGCCGCCGGCCTGGAAGTGGGGCGTCCCGCAGTTCATTGCCGCCTGCGTGGATGATAAATCTGCCGCGGCCGAGGACATGCTCAAGCGCTTTCCCGCGGACGGCGTGATGAATTACGATATCGCACCCTGAGGCTGGCCTTTTATCCGACGAGAAAATTCATGAAAATACATGCACGACGAATGAGCGTGATGCGGATTCTGCCGGCCTTATGTCTGGCCGGCGTCCTGCAGGCGCAGGCCGCCGAGGTCGATACCGTTGCCGGCCGGGTCTATCTCGATGCCAACGGCAATGGCCAGTTCGATGCCGGCGAAAAAGGCCTCCCCGGCATCCGGGTGACGGATAGCGTGAACTTTGTCAGCACCGCCGGGGATGGCTCCTACACGATCCGCGTCGCCGAGGATCCCGAGATTCCCTGGCGCCCCGGCCGGGTTGTCTCGCTCAGCTGGCCGGGCGGCCAGTGGCCCAGCGGCGCCTGGTGGCGGCGGCTCAGCGACATCAAGCCGGGCGAAAAGGTAGACTTCGGTCTGCGCGACAATGAGCAGAAATTACCTTTCCTCTTTGTGCACATCGGCGATGACCACGGCAGCGGCGGGGGCTATGCCGCCTTCGGCGCCCTCGTGCAAGAGCAGCTCATGGGCCTGGCCCGGTTTTGCATCAACACCGGCGATCTGGGCTACGCCGGTCCGGACAACGCGGACCAGATGTTTGCGGATATTGCCCGGCGCGCGAAGGCCTTTCCCGTCCCCATGTTCTTCACGCCGGGAAATCACGACATGAACGGCCGCATCCCCGACTGGGGGCAAGGACCGCTCGCGGGCACCGGCGCCTTCACCCAATACCTCGGCCCGATCCGGTGGTCGTTCACCTATGCCGGCGCCCACTTTGCCGGCGTCGACTGGGCCGACGTCAAGCACGGTTCCCACGAAAACACCCCGGAGATTGCCGCGGACTGGCTGGACAGGGACCTGGGCGCCCTGCCGCCGGGCACGCGCAGCTTTGTGTTCATGCACTTCCCGTCCGCCTGCGCCCGCTTCGTCGAGGTCGTGGCGAAATACAAGGTCACGCATATCTTCGGCGGACATAATCACACGCACAGCGAATATACCCTCGACGGCATTCCGGCCACGACCACGATCAACCTGCGCGGCAAGGGCTGCCTGCTGGGGATCGTCCAAAGCAACGCCTTCGACGTCGTCGCCTATTGCGGCGGCTGCAAGGGCACGCCGGGTTATCATTCGAAGGCATGCGCCCTCGGGAAATTCCAGTCGTCGCTGCGCCCGCCGATCGAGCAGCGTGTCTCGTTGCTGCCGGAGCTGGAAAGACGCCATGGGCGGCATGCCGGCGCCAGCGCCCGGCCGCTCAGCTCGTCCACGCATATCCTGGACGCGGGCCCGGGCCCGGTACAGGTCGCCGCCGAGATCGAACCCGGCACGGCCCGCAAGTGCGGCCTCCGCATCGGCGCCGGGGAAACGGTTGAAATCGCCTGGGCGGACCGGATCCTGACCGTGGCGGGCGTGCCCATTCCCTGCGTGCTGACCCCGCCAGCGAAAACCGTCTCCTGCCAGCTCCTCATCGAGCATAACACGCTGACCTTCTATGCGAACCAGATGATCCGGCTGGTGAAGTCTGTCAACGTGGATCAGGCGGCCAAGGTAACCCTCTTTGCCGAGAGTGGCCGCGCGCTGTTTAACAAAGTGGATGTCTGGGCGCTGACCGCGCCCGCGAAGCCGGCCGCGACGGAGAAGAGCAAATGAAAACCAACCGGGTCCCCTGCATGAACTCAACCCTGAAAGACAAGCCTATGAAGACCACCATGTCAGCACGCGCTAGCATCGGGCGGCTCAGCCCGGGCCTGGCGGCCATGGCTCTGCTGGCCGGCATCCGGGCGACGGCTGTGGCCTATCCTACGGAGGAGCAGGCGACCGGCACGTTTGCGAACATCACGGTCGCGCCCGTGACCGCCGCCTGGAAATACAGCAATGACGGCGGCAAGACGTTTGTCGCGCAGCCGCTGCCCGGGCCGCCGGCCCAGGCCAAGCCCCACAAGAAGGAATTCACGTATCCCTTTGTATGGCAAGGCGAGTTTCAAATCGCCGACCCTGCGAAAATCGGCGGCCTGTGGGTGCGTATTTTCGATCAACGCGCCGACGGCAAACCTTCCGCGGCGGCGATCTGCAACGGGGACATCAGCGTCGCCTGCTGCGGCTATCCGGTGGACGACCTGCAGCCGTTCAACGATCTGCTTTTCTATACCATCTGCTCCGGCCAGGCAGCCGGTAGTGCAGCGCGATAAATTCTTCTGCTGGACGAACGTGCCCAGCCGCCGGCCCGGCGCACCGCGCCCGCGGCCTATAAGTTGCCGCACAAACTCAATTCCTGCGTTTCGTTTGCATTATTTCACGTCCATAACGGTATTGGCGGAAGGGGACAAAACGGTCTACCCGCGTCAGGCCATCAGCCCTCGTCTCATCCGTGCAAATCCGTTCCTCCGCGGCTAAAATTCCGCCCCGCTTTAAATCGGAATACGCCGCGGCGCGCCTGTGCAATAATTGTCGCCTTAAATGCAATAATTGTCGCCATGTCGCGCTTGTGTATGATCTGTTTTCAAGTAGGGTAGCGTATGCAATAAATTGGGAACAGGTCGCGGTCGCGGCAGCAGGCGCATGACGGCGGCGAATATAAAAACGGCAACAGCGGCTTTTCCATGGCTTGGAAAAGACCGCTGGTGTGGTGATAATAATACGGTGGTTTTTTACATCAGCACGGGGCCGCCCGGCTGGGGTTTGAATTGGGTCGGCAGTTCAGATGGTGTGATGGGAAAAATTTTGCGCACTACGCGGAAGAGGATTTAACTTGACAT
>CAIQIC010000327.1 GCA_903871765.1 uncultured Lentisphaerota bacterium | reverse complement strand
CGCCATATCGTGTACGTGACGCTCGAAGGCGACATCAGCAACGACGGCAACAGCGTGGTGACGCAATGGACGAACGCGACGAACGCGCTGTACCGGCTCGAGGATCCGGCGCGGACCGGCCTGTCGGACGGCATCCCCTATGGCGTGGCCGTGGGCAACCACGACACGTACAACGGCGGCACGGGGAAGTTCAACCGGTTCTTCGGCACGAACCACTTTGCCGGCCACCACTACTACGGCGGCTGCTACGGCCCGAATAACGACAGCCACTACGACCTGTTCAGCGCGGGCGGTCAGGACTTCGTCGTGCTCTCGTTGACCATGGCCGCGGGCTCCGACCCGGATCTGATGCAGTGGGCCAACACGGTTCTGCAATCGAACGTCAACCGGCGCGCCATCGTGGTTACGCACTCGTTGCTCAACCCGGCGTCCTGGCCGACCCCGGCTGCGTGGACGAAGGAAGGGCCGCCGATTTTCGGCGCCTTGACCAACAACCCGAACCTGTTCCTCATGCTGTGCGGACACCGGCACGGCGAGGGTCGCCGGCATGAGTCCGTGGACGGCGGCAGCCGTACCGTGGACGTCGTCCTGGCGGACTACCAGGACGCCCCCCATGGCGGCAATGGGTTCCTGCGCTTGATGGAGTTTTCGCCGGCGCACCACGCGATCCGCGTGAAGACCTATTCGCCGTGGACGGGGCAGTGGTCAACCAACAGCGACGGGTGCTTCACGCTCGATTGGCCGCCGCAGCTTGCGACCCCGACCGGCGCCGGCCGGCCCTAGCGCGGCGTTGTCGGATGCGGTTTGCAAATTGACTTGGCGGCGGCGGGAGCCTAAAGTGACCCGGATTTACCGTGCAGGAGGCGGACGTGCTGCCGATCATCGAAAAGTTGCTGGCGGTGCAGGAACATGACCGGAGAATCGCCCGCCTGTTGCGGGAGCAGCGGGACGTCCCGCTGCGCAAGCAGCAGATCGAAAGCCGGTTGCAGGCGCACCGGGAATCGCACAAGGCCGCCCAGGAAACATTGAAGAAACAGACGGCGACCATCAAGCGCCTCGAGGGCGATATCGAGGAGAAGCAGGAGCAGATCAAGAAGTACCGGGAGCAGGAGCTGCAGATCAAAAGCAACGTGGAATACAAGGCGTTGGAGCACGAGATCGCCGTGGTGCAGCAACGGATTCGGGCCCTGGAGGACGAGGAAATCGTCGGGATGGAGCAGGTGGATGAGCTGCAGCGGCAGCTGCAGCAGCACGGGCAGGACTTCCAGGTGGAAGAAAAGCAGGTGCAGGAGGACTTGAAGACGCTGGATGCGCGCGCGGCCGGCATCGCGCAGGAGATCGAGCAGTGTCGCGCGGCGCGCACGGCGGAGGCCTTGGCGATCGAGCCGGAGTGGCTGGCGCGGTACGAGCGGGTGTTTCAGCGGACCGGCGACTTTGCGCTGGTGTCCGTGGACAAGAGCTGCTGCGGGGGGTGCCACATGCAGTTGCCGCCGAGCGTGGTGCACGATGCGCGCAAAGCCCTGAGCATCACGCTCTGCAACTATTGCGGCCGCATGCTGTACGTGGGCGCCTGACGCCGTCCGGCCGGGACGCGGCTGGAGGCCAGGGCGATGTTCTTTGACTTGGCCGCGGGTGCGGACGGACGGTCGCTCTTTCCGCTAAAACGGAGGGGGAGGAAAGTCCGGACTCCGCAGGGCGGGATGTCTCGGGGAAAACCCGGGAGACCCTTTGCCATATCGAAGGGGACGGAAAGTGCCACAGAGAACATACCGCCCCGGTGCAAACCGGGGTAAGGGTGAAATGGCGGTGTAAGAGACCACCGGGTTCTCCGCAAGGAGGATCGCAGGGCAAACCCCATCCGGAGCAAGATCAAATAGGAAGCGAGAGGCGGCCCGCCTCATTCCCGGCGCAAGCCGGGAGGCAGCTTCGGGTTGATCGCATCAGATAAATGACCGTTAGAACAGAATCCGGCTTACGGTCCACATACGCGGCTTTTTTTGAAGAGGGCTGAAGACCGCATGCTTTTTTCAGCAGGTGCACTGCCATGACCGCGCTTTCACGAGAACAGTGGTGGCCGCTGCTGGCGCTGGCCGCGTGGCTGGGCGCCGGCCTGCTGCTGGCCGTCTTGCTGGTCGCCGGCGTCCGCGGCCTGCCGGCTTTGCCGGCGGCCGGCGCGCCGCCGCCCGCGGCCTTGGACTGGCCCGCGCCGGTCGTGCCCGCGGCGGAGCATTGGGCCGTGATCCAGCGCGTCAAGGCGTTGGGCGCGGGCGCCCTGACGGCCACGGCCCGCCGGTTCCGCCTCGCGGGCACCT
>CAIQIC010000326.1 GCA_903871765.1 uncultured Lentisphaerota bacterium | reverse complement strand
GAGAAGAGGTCGAATGGGAACTGCTGGACCGCCAGGAGCTACGTTTGGTACGCTCGAAACCCGTGCAGACGAAGGCCAAGCGGCGGTTCGCCCGAGCCCGTGGAGCGTGAAGGGCCGCCCCCGACTTTTTCAGCGGAATCTAATGTCCAAACGTGACCCCAACGCCCCAATTTCCGCAAGCTTTGTTGGGTCCATAGACAACGGAACAGAAAATGTGTAATCGCATTAAAGTTGAGGATTATAATATCCACAAACGATTGTTTCTATTATTCTGTTGCATTTCATGGATAAGCGATATAGCCTCCGGTGTGAGTTGTTACTTGATGAATAATATTTGGAAGTTATTCGCAATTAACCCTTGGAATTTTCAAGCAACAGAAGAGATATTCGTAAATATGTACATGATACTTGCGCTGAACGGATTATTATGTGCGATAATAGCACTTTTAATTAGAGGGAAAAATAATGAGGTTAAGAAATCAGCAGCATATATTCCAATGTTATTCGCGCTCATTCTCTTAAACTTATCATTCTCAATTCCGGTATTCCGGTAAAGAAAAGGGGTCAGATAACATGAAAGGATTCCGCTGAAAAACCCCGACCGCTGGATGGCTCCAACGCCGGACGGCTCGCTTTCCGTCGGCTCGGGGTCAAACCTCGTCGGCTCGGGGTCAAACCTTGAAAAGTGAATAGGCAAATATGTCAGCAGGCAAGTGACGTAGCCTCAAGGGCGCATGACATTCTAAATAAATCATTAGAACAACATTAAAGATGTTGTAATAATTAGGGGGAGATGGAGCATTTTCTATATAATTAAGTTTGAGGAAAAGATATGCAGCGCTCTGCGAAAGAGTATTTAGTCCGAAGTATAATCTTTATGATTATGAGTGTCTCACCTGCAATAATCGGATTATGGTTGATTATCTCCGAGTGGATTGAATTTCGTCATATACCGGTAATCGTTGTGTGTAACACAATATTTCTTGAATCAATAAGCGTGTTCAACGGGATTGGCGCATGGGTAGGATTTAAATGTTATCGACTCGCCAAAAGCGAACAGATGGGCCCCGGGGTCAGGTAGCAAGAGACAACGGGGGGCGCCGAGGCAGCCCGTGGTCAGCCCTGTATTTAGTGTTTTAGCTCATTCCCAAGACATGGGCTTCCCGGCTCAGGGCTCCACCCGCAGGGTGACCAGGCCCCAGGCCGGAACCTTGATCGCGCCCCGGACCCTTTCCAAGGGCTTTTCGCTCGTATCGCTGCGATAGATCTTTCCAGGCCGGGGTCGGGCCCAGGTCAACGCGGCCTTGCAGTCCTGCCCGGACGCCCCGAACAGGCGCACGATCCAGGCCTGGCCGTCATCGCTGGGCTTGAAGCCGGTGACGAGCACGCCGGCCGGCTCCACGCGGACGAGCGGCGTCGAGCGCGGCTGCGACCCGGACGCGGCCACCGCCAGCAGCGGCTGGCTGAAACCGGTCGCAAACCGCGTGGTTTCATCCGGCGTGGTATGCCGGAAAGGCCGCAGGATGAAGCGAAAGACTGTCATCCCTTCCTGGTAGGCGCGGTAGTTCGTACCCCAGTGGTTGTTCATCGCCCACGAATAGAGTTTCTGAGTTGGCTCGATGGTTTTCCGCCAGACATCGGGATTGGTCTGGGAGTTCAGCAGCCGGGCGGTGATGCCGCCCACCTGCACCAGCGGCGCATCCAGTGTTACCCAGGTAACGCCGAAATCCTTGTTGGCAACATTTATCCAGCGGCCGACCGTGACCCAGTTCTTGCAGGCGCTGAGCATCTGGTCCTTCTCCGGCCGCATCGCGCCCAGCGGCAGATCCATCAGCATTTCGCCGCCCGGCACATGGAACGGGAAGGCGAAATTGACACTCTCCTTGCCTTCATTGGCCATATAACTCTTGGCTTCAAGCCTCTTCTTGTCCACGTTGTTGATCAATTCCACGTGATCAAAACCGGCCACCATCCGTATTTCCCTGGCAAGCGTGTTGCATCCCGGCGCCTCGGATTCAACCAGCAGCGAGGCCACCAGCGGCCCGCGCTCCTTGACGTTGATCCGGACCGGCCCGTTGCGCTTGAGATCGGCCAGGTTATCGCCCGGCAGGTAGAGGTAATCGTTGATGGCATGGCCGGAATTGGTGTCCGCCAAGTTGGCCGTTATGTCTTTGGCGCGCAGTTCAATCACGCCGCCCGTTTGTCCATCCAGCACGACGTTCAGCAGGCCATTTTCCAGCAGGGCGCCCTGCGCGCAGGAGGTTGCGGGCGTCAGCCCACCCTGATGGGCAACGCCCGCTGACACCGTGTAGCGTTTCGCGGCGAAGGGCGGCACATCACGCGCCACAAAGGCCAGTTCGTCGGTCGTCAAACGCTGGGATGGAACCGGCTGGCCCTGGTCATCGGTAACGCGATCGCCAGCGGCGGATTGTTCCTTGGAAAGAATCACCAGCTCGGTCCGTGGATAGGACAGCGTGTTTACCACATCAATGCCGGGTACCTGGCCGCCGGCGCCGGCAGAGCCGGATTTGAGCGCCTGCGCCAGCAGGTCGCGCGACTGTTGATCGGCCTGCCGGGCGTACCCCTGCTTGATCGCCCATTGCTCCTTCGTTTCCTGGCGTTCCGGGCCATTGACGCTGCAATGCGCGCCCCAGGTATGCTCCGAGTACAGCAGCACGTTCTTCCACGCCTCCTCGAACGCCGCGGACGGGTACGCCGCCGGTTTGCTTATCGCAAAGATCGCTTCGGCCTGTACGAGCCGGTCGGAACTGGCGCGGTTCAGGGCCGTCTCCAACGCCGACGAGCCGGCCCCGTCCTCCCAGTAAGGCGTCCAGTCTCCGCTGACCAGCGGAAGCTTTTTACCATAACGTTTTTCCAGCGCCGCGAAGGCCTCGCTGGTGGATGAAATGACGAACTTCGGCCAGGCATATTTCCCGTTCCACTCTTTGATGAAATCGCATATCTCAGGTTCAGGCGCCGCGTTGTCACCATGCCCGGACCAGCGCGCATAGGCGATCTCATAAGGGTATTGCCGTTTCTCTAACCCCTCCAGGAAGTCCTGCACCAGCTTGTCCGACATCTTGTCGTACCGGTGCGACATGGCGTAGCCCCAGAACGGGATCCACACCAGCACCTTGGACGTGCCATCGGGACCGACCCAGTAGAACGGCTTGTTCTCCCAGTCGCGCATGATGGTGCCGATGCGGTCGAAAAAATTGGGCGCCACGGAGAAATACCGGATGCCGGCCTGCGCCATGGCCGTAACGGTCCCCCAGGTGTAGCCGGGCACATCGCTGATCATCGCGGAATCTATTTTCACGCCACACTGTTCGGAAAGCTGCGTGGCATAGCGAAACAGCCTGATCAGTTCCTCCGGCCGGCACAGGCCGGTCAGTTCGTTCAGGTACATGCCGCACAGCGCGACCTGTCCCTTTTTGACCGCATCCATGAAATCGGCGCGCTGTTGATCGTTCAGCCGGTGCAGATACAGATCCGCCGCCCATAACACCTCGACACTCCAGACAAACCTGGCCCCGGCGGGATAATCCGCCGTTCTGCGCGCCGCGGCGATGCCTTCCAGCAGGTTCTGCACCTGCTTTTTCTCGATGGCCGTCTGGATCTCCGTGTAACCGATATCCGTATGCGAATGCGGCACAACATAGATCGTCATCCTGGGCACCGGCTTGAGCGTCATTGCCTGGCTGGCCAGTTCCCGGCCGCCGGCCAGCAGTTTGACCTGCATTTGGCACGCCTTCTCCACCGCCGGCGCAAGAACCTCTACATCCTGCTTGCCGTGCTGGAACTTGACGGGCCGGGCCTGCGCCGCACCCGCTTGGAGCATAGCGTCCAGGGATTCGCCCTCGTACTCCACCGACACGGTCACCGGCTGATAAAGCTTCTTATCCCGCTCGACCAGCGCTGTCACCGGCTGCACCGAAGTAATCCTGGTTTCAGCCGCGGCCGACAACTTGAACGCGAACAAACATCCCAACAACAACATCACCGTTGGCTTCATCGCACGATCCTCCTGATCATTCCAATACAAAGCTCGCCGGCGCGAAGGCCTTGAGATTCACCTTGATTCTGCCGAACCACACGCGCCGGGATTTGCCGGTCGGCTCACCGCGCAGATTCACCGGCGTCATCCTTGATGCGTTCAATCCTTTCGGCAGCCTGACCGTCACTGCCCCTGAATTCCCGGCCTGTTCCCAGAGACGAAGTAGCGTGCCCGTTCCAGCCTGATTCGAACCAAACGCGGTCACCTGAACACCGGGGCGCGAAACGCTCAGACCGGCTTGCTCCACCGGCAGCGCCCCACCTTTTCCATCCGCCATGGCCGCCAGCAGCGGGTTGCGAGTTTCCAGAGAAGGAGTCATCAGGGCCGCTTCGACCGAAGCTTTCCGGAAAGTCCACAGGCGGACGCGTGAACTCCAGGTTCCCGGGTACCAGTACCGGTAATTGGTGTTCCACTGATTGTTGTAGAGGTTGAGATAGACCACAGGTTTCTTTGGAACGAAGTCCAGTGAGAACTTCCACATACCGGGCGTGTCAAGGCTGATGAGCGGATGGTCCCGCGGACAAACGGCGATGCCGGAACCATCGGTGTCGGTGAGTGTGACACCCGTGCCCACGGCATAGAGGTGTCGATTGGCGCCGGTGAGGATGTCCTTCGCCGGGTCCATGATACCAAGATTACGGCCGACGCGGAATTGCGCGCCCTTCACGTTGAACGGCAGACAGAGCCAATCGGCTTCGGGCCAATTATCTTTGGCTTTATCTTTGATGGTGAGTTCCAAATCCACGTACGGTTGGCCGCGGTACAGCGTGATACGCAGGGCGACACCGGGCAGGTGCCTGGCGGCATCGCCGGGAAAATCCATGACGGCGGTTTCTTCCAACTGGTTGCGGGTGATGGTGAGCGCGCCGTTGGCCGGCGAGGCGGCGCGGTAGGGCACATTGCCGGGCATGCCGGGCTTGTGCATGCCGGGATGGAGCGTATCACCCCAACGGCCTTGCTGATAGTCGCGGCAATAGTCGGCCGTCTGCTGGAAGGAGAAACGTTCGTTGAGATACTGACCGAGACCCTGCGCTGCGGCGGCATCCACCCAATCGCGGCCGGTACGTTTATCCACGAGAGAACAAATCGTGCCGCGAACGGGATCGAGTTGCACTCTGAAGAATTCGTTTTCCAGCGTGTCGTCCGCGCCTGTCGAAGGTTTAGGTGCCGGAGTTGCGGGAAATGTCTTGTAGCCGCAGGCCGGTACGTTCTCGGCGAGGAACGATGACTGGCCGGAAATTTCGACGATGCCAGAACGCGTCCACGGCAGCGGGTTGTACACGACCACACGCGGGCCGGCGCGGCTCACGGCTTGGGCGAGCGCGGCGAGGTTGGTATCGAGCAACGACGTGGTGATTTTGCCGGCGGTGCGGATGTAGTCGGTTTTGTCTTCCCACGAACCTTCGAGGTCGGCGTTGGCGGGTGGGATTTTGTCGCCGTAGGTATCCACACTGGCCGCGCCGCCCCAGGTGTGTTCGTTGTAAAGCAGGCTTTGTTCGTAGGCGCAGGCAAGTTCCTTGGCGGGGTCGGCGACCGCCACGCCCCAATGGCGGAGTTGGGTGTTGAGCACCTCGACAGCCGGCATCAGGGGACCAACGTTGCGCGCGGTGCGCATGCCGCCGGGATCGCACATGCAACCGTGGATCCAGGTGTCGGGCGTCTCGCCCTTGACGACCGGCAGGTCGGGTTTCTCAGCGAGAATGGCGTCGGCGAGTTCCTCCATGGTTCCCATGCGGACTTTGACGCCCGGCATCTTTTCCGCGACCTCGGCAAAGTACGCTTGAACATCGTTCGGATCAGGAGGACCGGAGTTGTCGCCGGTCACCAGGATCGCCGCCCAGGTCTTGTACGGCCAGTTGGGTGGCGGGATGAAGTGCCGCCCCATGCCGGGGCCGGACCATTCATCCGGCCAGTTGAAGCCGGTTGCGGTTCCATAGCAGGGCGAATACTGGGTCAGCACGCGCGAGCCGTCGGGGCCTTCCCACCAAAAGAGCGGCGGCAGGTCATGCACATAGCCGGACGGCCAGTTACAACCGATATGCATGAACTTGACGCCGCCCTGTGCCAACCCCGTGGCCAGCGCGCGCCCCTGCGAGGGCACATCCGTGGTCTTCGCCCCGCGCGCCAAGGGCAGGCCATACTGCCGCGAGACGGTGTCGGCAAACTGGTAGCCGCGCGCAAACTCCTCCGGCTCCAACAACTCGGACTCAATGGTGAACGGCAGGGCATGGGTGACGAACTTGCCGGATTTGAACGCCGTCTCAAGGCGCTGGCGGCGGTCGGGTGTTTGTCCCGGCCAGTCCTCGAGCACCTTCACCATCACCCAGCCCGGCGCAGTCCACACAAACTGCTGTTCGGGCGGCAGGTCCTTCGATTTGTCCATGACATCGAGCGCGCGATCGATCATTTCGGTCCGATAGTAGTTCATCAGTTCTTTGACCCGATGCGTATAACCGATGTCGAAGTGTGTCTTGCAGACAACGATGATTTCCTGCACCCGGTTAGACGCCACGGCAACAGGCTCTGCAGCCAATCCAAACGTAGTGAACAAATTCAACGCCAATCCGGCAGAAATCGCATGACCGATAAAGTGAT
>CAIQIC010000325.1 GCA_903871765.1 uncultured Lentisphaerota bacterium | reverse complement strand
TTCACCGGCGACTGGGTCAGCTTCGCCGGCAACGCCGACTGGCAACTGCTCGACCTGGGATCGTTCAAATTCCCGCCGCTGGGCGTCAAGAGCAGCGACCTGGGAAACCAGATGCAGTTCGTTGTGCAGATCTGGTCGAGCGCGGCCCGCACCGTCAATCTCTATGACCTGGCGCTGATGCCCACCGACGAATGGAGCGGCGACTTTGTCGATGGCGCGCTGAGCAGCGGCTCCGAAGTGGGCGCCGGCTATCAATTTGATCTGGACTCGGTGAGCTATCCCAGAGAACATTTGCGGGCGCTAGTCCGGGCCATCGGCTCTGACGCCGGGTTGATCCGGGGCGTCTACCAGCCCATCGCCGCCGGGCCCGCCATCCTCCAGGCCAACGCCGATCAGCGTCTGCATGTGCTGGCGGCGCGCTACAGCGGCGGAGTGTGGTCCAGCGAGCCCTGGCTGGCGCACTCCATCAGGCTGCAGGCGGCCTTCCGCTATCTCTCCATGCGAGGCGACCGATGACCACCTTTAATGAGTTGGGACTGGCGCTGAAGGTGCACGACCCGCTCGTATCCGGCGGCGCCTGGCTCTATAACCTCGCACCGGAAGTGGAGGCCTACACGCACACCCTCTCGGCCTACGGTGGCTTCGACGCGGCCTCGTTCAACTTGTCCGGCCCGGCCGGGGACATCGAAGAATGGCTGGAGCGCGGCCTAGGGCGGCACGTTGAGGTCTGGGACAACGACCTAAGCCGTGTCTGGGAAGGCTTTGTGGACCAGGTGAGCATCACCCAGGGACAACTGACTTATACCGTGGGGCCGCTCACCGACCTGGCCAACCGGGTGAGCTGCGTCTACAACGGCGTTGACCCACAATACAACCCGCCCACCCAACTGGGCCGGCTGGTCACGGCCGTGATTAACGCCACTGACTCCCAGGCGCGCTACGGGATCTGGGAGAAGTCGGTGAGCGCGGGCGGAAAAACGACGGCGGCGATGGCGGCCCTGGCCGCGGGCAGTTATCTGGCCCGACGCCAGACGCCGGCCCGGAGTCAGGCGGTGGGCGGCGGGGGCGGCGCATCGCAGGCGACCGTCCAGCTCAAAGGCTATCAGGCCTGGCTTTCGGCCTACACCTACGCGCAGACAGCCAGCAGCGGCACGGTGGCCGCAAATGCGCTCATCCGCGCCATCTTGGCAGCTGACCCCAACGGCATCTTCTCCACTGACTATAGCCGGATTGATGCCAACGCCCTAGTAGTGGTGCCCGCACACGAGAATGACGCCACCTTCGCCGAATCGCTCATCAAAAGCACGGTCGCGCTGGGCGATAGCAGCTACAACCTGTGGACCTTTGGTATCTATGAGCAGCGGCGCGCGATCTACGCCCAGGCCCCGGAGGTGCTGGCCTATCGGCAATCGACGCAGGCCTCCGACCAGGACGTCTACACCCTGGCCGGAACCCGGGTGCGGCCCTGGCAGGTGCGGCCCGCCCAGTGGATTTTGATGGACGACTTTCTGGTGGGCAAACCGCTGGGCGCAGCCCTCGCCACCGACCTGCGCTGCGCCTTCATTGAGCAGGTGACGTTTACCGCGCCCTATAGTGTGAGCTGGACCGGCGGCCCGCTGGGAACGCTCGACCAGCTCTTGGCCCAGCTCACCATGCGAGGCATGCGATGACCGTCCAAACGCGCAACGACGAGGCCCAGAGCCTCATCCGGAGCGACACGCCCTATCCGGGCCTGCTGCTGATCGGGCAGGTGACGCTGGCCGC
>CAIQIC010000324.1 GCA_903871765.1 uncultured Lentisphaerota bacterium | reverse complement strand
TGTACAGCGGCCGGTGCCAATAGCCGCGGTTCCAGATCCAGCGGTTCCCGTACCACACCCACGCCCCCCCCACCCACACGAAGTCCGGACCCGGAGCCACGACGACCTGTTCTTGCACCGGTGCCGGCGGCACGGGCCCGACCACGCCCGCCACCGTGGCGGACTGCACCTGGGTTGGCGTGTTGATCATGAAGTCTATGATCTTTTCACTGACCCCCGAGTTCTTCAGATCAACAATGTCTGCTGTGCTGAGGCGATAGATCGTGCGGGAGTTGCGAATCTGGCTGATAATGAGATCATCGCTGACCCCGGCCTTGGCCAGGGCTTTGACGTCCAGCACCGTCAGCGGCTGACTCTGTTCGAGCCGTTGGAGGGTCTGCGGGGCTTGCGCCCGCAACTGCGCCTCCTGGGTCTGGTCCATGCCATGCCCGATCAGACCTCCGATCACGGCGCCCACAGCGGCGCCGACCAGCGGGGCTGGACCCGGATGCCGCCCCATGCTGCCGACGATCGCGCCCGTCGCTCCGCCGGCCAACGCGCCGGAGGCCGTGTAGTCCGGCCGGCCCGTTGGAGACATGCAGCCCGCGCTCGCTATCCCCACGCCCACGACCAACAACAAATAACCGTAATTTTTCATGTTCTTTTCTCCCTGTTTTTCACTTATCAGCCGGCAGATTGTGCTCCGGTCTTCTATCATACAAATCGCGCCGCGACGCCCACCGGTTACAAGGATCGTTGCATCTTTCCCGGTTCTGCCTGCCATTTCCCAACTCTTGGGGGCATGGCGTTTCCCTTTTCCAGGGCTTGGAAAACAGTGGCGGCGGATCAGCGGGACGGGCGCGGCGGGATCGGCGGCTCCGTCTCCCAGCCGCCGCCGAGCGCCTTGTAGATGGCGAGGAGGTCGGTGGCGATGGTGCGCTCGCTTTGCACCAGCGCATCCTGCACGGAATAGAGCGCACGCTGGGCGCTCAAGACGTTCAGGAAATCGGTCTGGCCCGCGGTGTAAAGCCGCGTCGCCAGGTCCACCGCTTCCTTGTTCGACGCCACCGCGGCAGCCAGCGCCTGCCGGTGCTGCTGCTCCTTGACGTAGGCGACGAGGGCGCCTTCGACATCGCTCAACGCGGTCAGTACGGTTTTCCGGTAGTTGAGCAAGGCCTGCTGTTCGAGCTCGTTCTGCACCGCGATGTTCGCGGCGATGCGGCCGGCGGCGAATAGCGACCATGCGACGGTCGGGCCAGCGGAGTAGAAACGGTTGTTCCAGTTCACCAGCCCGGAGGGCGTCGTACTGGAAGTCCCGAGATTGCCGGTCAGCGAGAACTTTGGGAAGAGATCGGCGGTGGCGACGCCGATGCGCGCCGTCGCGCCATGGATCGCCGCTTCGGCCGCGCGCACGTCGGGCCGGCGGCGCAACAAGTCGGACGGCAGGCCGACCGGCACTTCCGGCGGCACCGGCGGCAGCGGCGCGGCGGTTTCGAGTTCGGCGGTCAGCGCGACCGGTTCGCGTGCGAGCAACACGCTTAAAGCGAACATCGTCTGCCGCGCCGCCGTTTCCAGCACGGGTATCGCCGCGCGCGTGGTGGCGACCAACGCCTCCGCGTTGGCCACGTCGAGCTTGCTGGCGAAGGCCGGGAAACGCTTGCGCGTCAGCGTCGCGCTGTGCTCCTGCGCGACAAGATTTTCGTTGGCGATGGCAATCTGCTGCTGATAGCCGCGCAGGTTGAGGTAATTCAGCGCGACTTCCGCCGCGAGCGAGATGAGCACGGCGCGGCGGTTTTCCAGGCTGGCGGCGATGTCCGCCTCGGCGGCCTCGATGTTCCGCCGCGTGCCGCCGAAAATATCC
>CAIQIC010000323.1 GCA_903871765.1 uncultured Lentisphaerota bacterium | reverse complement strand
CGCGCCCCCGCCGGCGGCCGGCAAGAGCTTCCTCATAGCGCTCGACCGGCGGACCGGCCGGACGCGCTGGCAGCTCGACCGCCGCAGTAACCAGGCGGCCTTCATCACGCCGTGCGTCCTCGGCCCCGACATCCTCCTCGCCAGCGCCGCCCACGGCGTCACGGCCGTGGATGCCGCGACCGGCCGGGTGCACTGGGAGCTGGGCGGCATCTTCACGGAGCGCTGCATCGCCTCGCCGGTGATCGCCGGCGACCTGGTGCTCGCCGGCGAAGGCCGCGGCGCCGCCGGCCTCCGGTTCCTCGCCGTGCGGCCGGGCGCGCCGCCCACCATCGCCTACGAGATCCAAAAACCGGTGCCGCTCGTGCCGACGCCGCTGGTCAAGGACGGCCGCCTGTTCCTGTGGGGCGACGACGGGAACATCGCCTGTGTCCGCGTGGCGACCGGCGCCGTGCTCTGGCGCGAAAAAGTCAGCGGGATGTTTTACAGTTCGCCGGTATGCGTGAACAACCGGTTGTACGGCGTCACCAAGAGCGGCGACGTGATCGTGCTGGCGGCGGCGGACCGGTTCGAGCTCCTGGCGCGCGTGCCGCTGGGCGAAAAATGTTTCGCCACGCCCGCGGTTGCGGGCGGCGTGATGTACCTGCGGACCTATGCGCAATTGTTCTCGCTCGGCGGCCCCGGCGCCGGCCCGCGGCCTGATCCAGCCGCCCGTCCGTAGCAGCGCCAGCCGGCCCACGGATATCCGGCGCGCGCCTGGGTGCATAAACTCATCCATTGCGAAAACACGCGCTTGGGCGCATGGCGTCAGAAGGGGTGAAAGAATTGGGTCAAGACGGCCGGGACGGAGCCCGGCCCTCCAGAACCAACGCGCAACCAGCGGGTTATGCGCCCCATGGAGGGCGAGCCTCCCGGCGAGCCGTGGATTGAAAATAGCGCTTAAGCCAGCGCCATTCGCGCCTGACCCTGGTTTTCATGACCCCGGTTTTTATTGACGCATCCGGCTTTTTCTTCCTTAATAGGCTGCGTATGTGGGCCCAATTGACCGACGCCGCGGAGGAGGAAGTCGCGGCGCTGTTGGCGGCGCTGCCCCCCGACATTCGTGAGCGCATAGCCGGGCTGCCCATCACCTTCGAGCCCAAGCCCAATGCGGCCATGGCGGCCGCCGGCATTCATCCCGATTACACGATGGGTTTATTCACCGGGGTTCCGTTTTCGATGGCCATCGCGGTTTCGCAGCGCCTGCCGCCGCAAATCATCCTCTTCCTGGAAAACCTGTGGGCCTATGCGCAGCACGATCCGGCCCGGTTCCGCGCCCAGCTCCGCCGCACGCTGCTGCACGAAATCGGACACTACCTGGGGCTGAGCGAGGCGGAGGTCGGCGGACGCGGCTTGTGAGCCGGCGGCTAATCCAGCACGTAATCCTGGCGCCAGTTGGCCTTCTCCTGCCACGGCGGCTGCTGCCGCTTGTCCAGGAGGTAGCCGCCCAGCACGAGGTAATCCATCTCGGTCCGCATGAAGCAGCGGTAGGCGTCCTCCGGCGTGCAGACGATGGGCTCGCCGCGCACGTTGAACGAGGTATTGATGATGATGCCGTAGCCGGTGCGTTCCTCGAACGCCTTGATGATGTTGTAGTAGTCCGGGTTGGTCTCCGCCGCCACCGTCTGGACGCGCGCCGAATAATCCACGTGGGTGATCGCCGGCACATCCGACCGCACCTGGTTGATCCGCTCGCGGACCGACAACGCGGCGGCCTGGGCGCGCCCCCGGCAGCGCTCCGGCCGCACCTGCGCCACCAGCAGCATGTACGGCGACGGCACGTCCAGCTCGAAGAAATCCGCCGCGCGTTCCGCGAGGCACGTGGGCGCGAAGGGCCGGAACGACTCGCGGTATTTGATCTTCAAATTCATGATGGACTGCATCTTCGTCGAGCGGGCGTCGCCGATGATGGAGCGGTTGCCCAGCGCGCGCGGGCCGAACTCCATCCGGCCCTGCACCAGGCCGATGACCTGCTGCTCGTCAATCAATTGGGCGATCCGCTGCGCGCGCCGGATCGGATCGGCCAGGTGCTCGGCGGGATAGCCGCGGGCGCGCAGATACGCGCCCACGTCCGCATCGTCGAACGCCGGGCCCAGGTAGGAGCCGCGCATCCGGTCGTGCACGTCGTCGGCCTGGCGGGGCTGCTGCGCGGCCAGGTGCCAGACGGCCAGCGCCGCCCCCAGCGCGCCGCCGGCGTCCCCGGCGGCGGGCTGAATCCAGAGGCGCTCGAAGACCTTTTCGCGCAGCAGGCGGCCGTTGGCGACGCAATTCAGGGCCACGCCGCCGGCGAGGCAGAGATTCTTCTCGCCGGTCAGCGCGCGCGCCGTGCGCGCCATGCGCAGAACGATCTCCTCGGTCACCGCCTGGATGGACCGGGCGATGTCCATTTCCCGTTTCGTAATCTCCGCTTCCGACGTGCGGGGCGGCCCGTCGAAAAGCTGGTTGAACTTTTCGTTGGTCATGGTCAACCCGTCCAGGTAGCCGAAGTAATCCAGGTTCATCCGGAAGCTGCCGTCCGCCTTGAGATCCAGCAGGTGGGTCAATATCCGGTCCACATACGCCGGCTCGCCGTAGGGCGCCAGGCCCATCAGCTTGTACTCGCCGGAATTGACCCGGAAGCCGGTGAAGTAGGTGAACGCGGAATACAGCAGGCCCAGCGAATGCGGAAAACGCAATTCCTTCAGAATCTTCAGCTCGCGGCCCTGGCCGACGCCGATGGTGCTGGTGGCCCACTCCCCGACGCCGTCCAGCGTCAGGATCGCGGCTGACGCAAACGGCGACGGAAAGAACGCGCTGGCGGCATGGGACTCGTGGTGCTCCGGGAAATACAGCTTGGGCTGGCGGGTGAACCCTTCCTGCCCCAGGAAGGTCTCGATCTCCATGGGGATCCAGAGCTTCTGCTTCAGCCAGATGGGCAGCGCCATCATATAGGACGACAATCCCCTGGGCGCGACGCCGAAATAGGTTTCCAGGATGCGGACAAACTTGGCAATCGGCTTGTCGTAAAAGGCCACCGCCTCGAGGGCGTCCGGCGCCACCCCGCCCTCGGCCAGGCAATACCGGATGGCGTTGACCGGAAACCGCTCGTCGTGCTTCTTGCGCGAGAAGCGCTCCTCCTGGGCCGCGGCGATAATCTCGCCATCCCGGATCAGGGCGGCGGCCGAATCGTGGTAGTACGCGCTGATGCCGAGGATGTTCATCAGTAGGGCCGGGAATAGTGGTCGGCTTGCTCGACGGGCCGGCGGGCGGTCCAGTAGGACGCGGCGGACGGCGCCCAGCGGCGCCGCAGCGGATCCTTGCCGCGCAACCACAGGAGCAACCGCGCCGGCGGAAAAAAGAGGTAGAACAAAGGCACCAGCAGCAGCCACGTCAGCGCCTGGCCGACGATCCGGCCCAGCCAGGCGCCGCCGCGCTGGAGCGCCCGGTGCAGCGGGGGGAGCCACAGCCCGCCGACCAACACCAGCGTCCCCACGCCATAGAGCACCGCCCCCAGGATGACGCGCTTTTTGAAAAACAGCAGCCAGGTGGCGACGGCCAGGGCCACGGCCGCCTGGGCCAGCGCGGCGGCACGCGACGGCGCGCGGGGGGCCGGCGCGGTTGCCCGGCCCGGCCAGTTCCAGGCGGCGGTGGCGGCGGCGCTGCGGGACGTTTCAGCCATGACGGTGCCTGCCAAAGAATTGCCGGGAAACGCGCACCATGACGATCAGCGGCTAGAACAAGGTGTAGATGAACGGCGCCGTCGTTTGCCCGAAAATGATCAGGAATGAAAAGAGCAGCAGAATGATGATGAAGGGGACAATCCACCACGCCTTGTTCTGCCAGGCAAAACCCAGGAAATCCTTCAGCAGCCGTCCCAGATGTCGCAAAAAAATCATCAACCCAGCTCCGTTCGCCCTGTTGCCGGCCGGAAGTTTTAGCGTAACCGTCTTATTCTGCAAGCCAAATCGGCGGCGTGGCTTGACGTCGTCGCCCTGCTGGCCTATGGTAGCGCCCGCCCTGCGGGGCGTGGTCATCGGGGAATGGCGCCAAGATTATGAAATGCACGATGGAAACAGCCGGGCCTTGTCGGAAAAAGCTGCATATTGAAATTCCCGCGGCGGAGGCGGACCAGGAATACCAGTCGGCCCTGGCCGCCTACGCCAAGGCGGCCCGTCTGCCGGGCTTCCGGCCGGGCCGGGCGCCGCCAGCGATGGTGCAACGCCGCTATGTCAAGGAAATCCAGGAGGAAGTCCAGGAGCGGCTGGTCGCCCAGGGCTATCGGGCGGCCCTCCAGGAACACAAACTCGAGGTCATCGAGGTGCATGACCTGTCGCCGGTCAAGTACCAGGCGGGCCAACCGCTGGCGTTCAGCGTGCTGGTGGACGTGCCGCCGGAGTTCGCCCTGCCGGACTACAAGGGCATCCCGCTGACGCAGCACAAGATCGAGATCACCGCGGACGAGGTCGAAAAAACCCTGCGCGGTTTGCAGGACCGGCAGGCGCGGTTCGAAGACGTGGCCGGTCGGCCGGTGCAAAAGGGCGATCTGGTCCAGGTGGATTACGAGGGCGTCTGCGAGGGGCGGCCGGTGGAGCAACTGGCGCCGAAGGTTGCCGGCGTCAGCCGGATGCAGGGTTACTGGTTGCTGGCCGAGGAGGACCAGGCGCTGCTGCCCGGCCTGGGCACGGGCCTGATCGGCCTGGCGAGCGGCGAGAAAAAACAGATTCCCGTGGCCTTTCCCGCGGACTATTCCGTGCCGGAACTGGCCGGCAAGCAGGCGCTGTACGACGTGACGGTGCGAGCCCTCCGGGAACGCCGGGTGGATGCTTCCGGCGCGGAGCTGTGCAAGGCCATGGGGCTGGCGTCCCTGGAGCTGTTGCGCGTTCACCTGCGGGAGGATCTGCGTCGCTTCAAGGAACAGGCGGAACTCCGCCGGCGCCGCGACGAGGCTGTGGCCCACCTGCTCACGCATACCACCATGGAGGTGCCGGAGTCCGTCGTGCAGCAGACCACCCAGGGCAACGTGTATGACATGGTCAGCTACAACACGCGGCGCGGCGTGCCACGCACGGAGATCGAAGCCCGCAAGGACGAGATTTTCCAGCAGGCCAAGCACACGGCGATCGAGGACGTGAAGCTCCGCTACCTGCTGCGCCGGATCGCCGACGCGGAAGCGTTGGACATCAGCGCCGATGAGCTCGATGCGGAAATCAGCCGCCTGGCGGCGGAAAACCGGACCGAGCCGCGGCAGGTCCGCGCCGCGCTGGAAAAACAGGACCGGCTGGCGGGCCTGCGCGACACGCTCCGGCGCAACAAGGCGCTGGATTTTGTCGTGGCCCAGGCCAAGCTCGCTCCAACAACCGGGGAGGTGCCGTCATGAACGCGCGCAATCAAACGCTGATTCCCATGGTGGTCGAGCAGACCGGCCGTGGCGAGCGGGCCTATGACATCTTTTCGCGCCTGCTCAAGGACCGCATCGTATTCATCGGCACGGTGGTGGACGACGACATCAGCAACCTGATCATCGCCCAGATGCTTTTTCTGCAGGGGGATGACGCCGACAAGGACATCAACGTCTACATCAATTCGCCCGGCGGCTCCGTGACCGCGGGGTTGGCCATCTACGACACCATCCAGTATCTCAAGTGCGACGTAAACACCTACTGCGTCGGCCAGGCCGCCAGCATGGGCGCGGTGCTGCTCGCCGCCGGCAGCCCGGGCAAGCGCTTCGCCCTGCCCAACGCGCGCATCATGATTCACCAGCCGTGGGGCGGCGTCCAGGGCCAGGCCTCCGACATCAGCATCCAGGCCCGGGAAATCCTGCGGCTCCGCGACCGCATCAACGAGATCATCGCGTACCACACCGGCAAGCCGCTCGAGATCATCGCCCACGACACCGACCGCGACTTCTTCATGTCCGCCACCGACGCGCAAGCGTATGGGCTGGTGGACCACGTGGTGGCCAGCCGGAAACGCCCACCGGCCGCGAAGGGAGCCTGACCCGCCATGGCGCCGCGCAAGGAACAGCCGCGGTGCGCCTTCTGCGGGCGGACGACCGGCCCGGGCCGGCGCCTGGTGGAGGGACCCGGCGTCCACATCTGCGACCAATGCGTGGGCATCTGCTCCACCATCCTGGAACAGCCGCCAGGGCCCGCGGCGCCAGCCGGCGGCGCCAAGCCGCGCGCGCTGAAGGTGCCCAAGCCGCATGAAATCAAACAGCAGTTGGACGAGTACGTCATCGGCCAGGACCACGCCAAGAAGGTGCTGGCCGTCGCCGTCCACAACCACTACAAGCGGCTGCAGGACCGGACCGCGGCCAAACTGGGCGCCCCGGACGACGTTGAAATCGAAAAGAGCAACATCCTGCTCATCGGGCCCACCGGCAGCGGCAAGACCCTGCTGGCCAAGACGCTCGCGCGCATCCTCGATGTGCCGTTCAGCATCTCTGACGCCACCACCCTCACCGAGGCCGGCTACGTCGGCGAGGACGTCGAGAACATCCTGCTCCGCCTGCTCCAGGCCGCGAACGGCGACGTGGCCCGCGCCGAAACCGGCATCATCTACATTGACGAGATCGACAAGATCGCCCGCAAAACCGAGAACGTGTCCATCACCCGCGACGTCTCCGGCGAGGGCGTCCAGCAGGCGCTGTTGAAAATCCTCGAAGGCACCGTCGCCAACGTGCCGCCCCATGGCGGCCGCAAGCATCCGCAGCAGGAATACATCAAAATCAACACGGAAAAGGTCCTCTTCGTCTGCGGCGGCGCGTTCGTCGGCCTCGAGGACATCGTCCGCCGCCGCATCGGCAAGGGCGTGCTCGGCTTCGGCGCCAAACTGCCCGCGGGCCTCAAGGAACGGCAGCACATCCTGCGCAAGGTGGAGCCGGAGGACCTGCTCAAGTTCGGCTTGATTCCCGAATTCGTCGGCCGGCTGCCGGTCGTGTCCGCCCTCCATCCGCTCGGCGAACAGGATCTTATCCGCATCCTGACCGAGCCGCGCAACGCGATGACCCTCCAGTACCAGAAGCTGCTCGGCATGGAAGAGGTCAAGCTGACCTTCGCCGCCGACGCCCTGGTCGAGCTGGCCCGCGCAGCGGGCCGCAAGGGCACCGGGGCCCGCGGTTTGCGCGCGATCCTCGAGGAGATCATGCTCGACGTCATGTACGACGTCCCCCAGCGCGCGGACCTGAAGGACTTCAACGTCACCGCCGCGCTCGTTCGCGAGCGTTGCACCGCGGCTGAGCACGAGGAAGAAACGCGCGCCAGCGCCTGAGGAACGGGTCAGTGGTCAGCGGTCAGTGGTTAGGCCGACGGAAGCAATTGCCCGCGAAACACGCGAAAGAGCGCGAAAAGGAAGCGGGGAAGAATGACGCATACAGTCCCGCGTTTATGCTTAACGTTTTCCGCGGGGCTGGAAGCCCGCCCACGAATGAAAGATGGGATACGGGATCTTTTGTTTATTT
>CAIQIC010000322.1 GCA_903871765.1 uncultured Lentisphaerota bacterium | reverse complement strand
TACCCACAGCACATCCGCGGGTGTCTTTTCATTTGAGGCAATTCGGGCGCCGGCGCTGAAATATTCTTGCCTTTTTTTGGGGGGTGCATTAGCCTGCGCTAAAGGTTTGGCGCTGGAGCCCCTTGCAATATGTTTTTGGAGTGATGACTTTTGCGGGAACTTAATATTCGTGGCTTTTCCACATGCCGGAAGAACCTGAACATCAAGGACGTGCCCATCAGCCGGCCGGAAAGTCGCGGCGGAAGGCGGGCTGGCGGTCGTGGTCGCGGCGGTTGACCGGCCGGCTTCACGCTTGGTGGTATCCGCCCCCGGACCATGCTGAACGGTATCCCAGTTACTACGGCAACGCCCGGCGTAGCCGGCCCGTTCGGGCTTGGCACCGCCTGACGCGTCGGCTGGGGAAATCAGCGTTGAGCCGGGGTCCCGCCGCGTTGCGCAGGCGGCTGCGCGCCTGGTGGTATCCGCCGTCGGACCATGCGCAACGGTATCCCAATTACGGTGAAGGCCGGCGTAGCCGGCCCGTTCGGGCTTGGCAAAGCCTGAAGCGTCAACTGCGGAGCTCGGCGTTGGGCCGGGGCTCCGCCGCGTTCCGTGAGCGGCTGCAAGCCTGGTGGCATCCCCCGTCCCAACAGCAGGGGGCGGATGGTTATGGCTACGGCTATGGGCAGGGCCAAGGTCGCGTGAGCCGGCCCGCGCAGGCGTGGCGCCGCGTGCAACGACGGATCAAAAACACCGCTTTCGGCCGGGGTTATCAAGCCTTGACCGGCCGGTGGCTTGCTTGGTGGTATCCGCCCTCGGACCGTGAGCAACGGTATCCCAATTACTACAGCAACGTCCAGCAGAGCCGGCCCGCGCAGACTTGGCGCCGCTGGCGGCGGCGGATCGGGAATACCGCTTTCGGCCGGGCTTTGCAAGCCGCCACCGCCCGGCTGTACAACTGGTGGTATCCGCCGTCGGAACGCCCGGACGGGTATGGATATGGGTCTCTGGGCCAGGGACGCGTCAGTCGGCCGGTGCGGCTACTGCGGCGCTGGGATCGTCGGTTGCGGCAGACGTGGTTGGGGCGCAAGTTGAGCTGGCTGCTGGATGATGTGGCGGCTTTCCTTTCCTCCCTCCGCATCCAGGCTGTCAGGAATTTCGCCCGGGCGCGGATCAGGATATGGAACTGGTTGTTCCGCTGGCAGACGGCGGCGTGGCTCGCCGGTCTGCTGATCGTCATGTGGTTCGGTTACCCGCGTCTCCGTCGGTACCAGGAGCGACAGTATGCGCAACAGGCGCAACTGCTGCTCGCCAGGGGCGACTTCAAACGCGCGGCCCTCCGCGCCCAACAGACGCTGAGTTTGAACAAGAGCAACGCCGTGGCCACCCGCGTCTTCGCCGACCTGGCGGACAACCTCGGCGCGCCGGATGCCCTCTACTGGCGGCAGCGCACCCTGCTGCTGCAGCCTGATGCCACCAACCAGATCGCGCTCGCGTCCACGGCGCTCAGGGTGGAGGCCTTTCCCTTCCCCACGGCGGCCAAAGCGCTGAAAGCCGTCGAGCTCCCCTTCCAGCAAACCGCCGCCTACCAGCGCGTGGCCGGCGTGTTGGCGCTCAAGCTCGGCCAGTTCCAGGAGGCCGAGCAACATTACGTGGAAGCGCTCCGGCTCGAGCCGGCCAATCCGCTCAACCGGATGTCGGTCGCGGTGGTGCGGCTGCAATCCAGGAACCCGGATATCATCACCGACTCCCGCACGACGCTGGAGCTGTTGCGGACCGATCGCCAGTTGGGCCTGATGGCCACCCGTATGCTCGTGGTCGAGAGCATTGGCCGGAAAAATTTCGAACGCGCGGCAAGCCTTTCGCAGCAGATTGTCACCAACGCGCAATGCTCCTTCAGCGAGCGGGTTCTCCACCTGGCCATTCTCAAGGCCGGGCATAGCACCAATTTCCCGGCATTCCTGGCGGAAACGCAGCAGCGGGCCCGCGATGACGTCCTCCACATCGGCGAGCTGGCCACCTGGATGAACAGGTCTGGTTACGGGCAGCAGGCCTTGGACTGGCTCCACAGCCTCCCGCCGGAGGTCGCCCGGAAAGGAATCATCCCCATTGTCCTTGCTGATTCGTATGCCGTCCTCGGGAAATGGCCGGAGTTGGAACGCTACCTCGATCAGCAGCGTTGGATCGGCTTGGGCTTGGAGCACATCCGCTTTGCCATGCAGGCGCTGGCGGCGGCGAAACAGGGTAACACGCGTTATGCGAGCGATCTTTGGCAAATGGTCATCCGGGTTTCTTCCGGTTCTTCGGTCAAATTGAGCATGCTGGCGAAATTGTCCGCCGCGTGGGGCTGGAAGGAGCGAACGGAAGAAGTCCTGTGGCTCGCGGCGCAGAAGTATCCCGATGAACCGTGGACGTTGAAATCCCTCACCAACCTCTATGAGGCGCAGCGCGACACGGCGGGCTTGCGGCGCGTGGCCCAGACCGCTTTCCAAAGAAACCCCAAGGATACCCAAGCGGGCAACAACTTCGCGATACTCTCCTTGCTGACGGGCACCGATGTGGCCAGGGCCCATGCGTGCGCCGCCGAGCTGTATGCGGCCGAACCGAAGAATCCCGTGGTGGTGTCCACCTACGCTTTTTCACTTCACAAGCAAGGTCGCACCAAGGAGGCCCTGGCGGTCCTCAGGGACTTGGGCCTCGCGCAACTGGACGCCCCCGCGATCGCCGTCTATTACGGGATCATGCTGGCCGCCTCGGGCGATGCGGCCACGGCGAAGCATTACCTCGACAAAGCCTCCATGACCTTCCTGCTGCCCGAGGAGCTGGCCATGGTGGAACGCGCCAAAACAGGGGGGTAGGCGGTGAGCGCAGTAGGCGGTCAGCAGTAGCAGTTAGCAGTAGCAGTTGGCAGCTTGCGGTGAGCGCAGTCGAACCGTCGGCAGGCGGCAGCCGGCAGTAGCAGTTGGCAGTTACTGCCTACTGGCCCTCATTTTCCTTACACGATACGCCAAACTTTTCCGGGTGTTCCATCATGAATCCAATTAGTTTTCCGATTTCCCCGTATTGTGTGTAAAGACGCACAAAAGATTCAGGTGTCATGTAACCGCAATCTTTTGCAAAATTCAACCAGACGACGGTTTCGCTTGCCTCCCCGTCAGCATCGGTCAACTTCATGACATAGTGTTTGTGATAACGGCGCTTTCGATAAGCTTCAGCAACATTGGCGCACACTGAGCGCGAAGAGCGCCGAATCTGATCCGTTAACGAATATTTCTCTTCCGGCGGAAATGCTTTCGACAGTCGAAAAATTTCCATTGCCCCTTCATAAGCCAATTCATAGACCTTCAACCCTTCAAACCCTTCTTTCATCCCATCTCCTCCTGCTACTGCCAACTGCCTCCTGCCTCCTGCTCCTCCTCTCATCAACTGCCAACTGCTACTGCCTACTGCTGACTGCTATCGCCCCTGCCTCCTGCTCCTCCTCTCATCAACTGCCAACTGCTACTGCCTACTGCTGACTGCTATCGCCCCTGCCTCCTGCTCCTCCTCTCATCAACTG
>CAIQIC010000321.1 GCA_903871765.1 uncultured Lentisphaerota bacterium | reverse complement strand
TGCACGAGCGCCCACAACCACTGGAGCAGCACCTCGCGGATGGAATACGGGGTGACGCAGCCCTGACCCAGATAGAGGGGTGTATCCGGCATTGCAGAAATCAGGATTGCCGACGGACCGCCGGCAGCAATGTTGAAAAATCCTCCAGCATCCGCCCGGCAAAACCGGGAAAGTCATATCGCTGGACTGCGGCCTGGGCCGCGGCCGCCAGCCGAACCCGCCGGGAAGCATCGGACAACAAGCCGGCAAGGGCAGCCGTCAATAGTCCCGCCGCGTCTGCAGCCGTGTGATCAAACACCACGCCAGTCTCATCCGGGCGCACAAAGTCCGTGAAACTGCCGAGGCGCGACACCACGGGCACGGCACCCGCGGCCATGGCCTCGGCCACGGCCACGCCAAAAGTCTCCCCGCGCGCGGCGAGACTGGGGTAACAGAAGATGTCGATCTGCCGATAAATCGCTGCCAGGCGCTCGTCCGCAAACACCGGATCGAGAAGGCTGAATCGTCCGGGCGGGAGTGACGCGGCGAGCCGGCGTTCGAGTTCGGCGCGGAACTCGCGGCCCGAGCCCCCCCGCGCCACGTCCGCCGGCCCGCATATCAGGACGCGCCAGGATGGCTGCGGGGTGTGTTCGGCGAGTTTTTCCAAGGCTGCCACCATAAGTTCCAAACCCTTTTCACGATGCAACCGGCCGACGTATCCGATGGTCACGGGCGTGCCGGCCGGAGGCGGCGGTCGTGGCTGGGCAAGCTGGCGCCAGTCGATCGGGTAGCCGGAAACCCGGAGGACGGGAGCCAGCCGCGGATTTTCCGTGACGATGGCGGTTTGCATCGCGGAACTGACCGCCAGCACACGATCCACCCGGCGATAGAGGCGAAACTGCCCTTTGGGCATCCGGCCCGGCATGATCACCACCTGACCGGCGGCACGGCGAAACGTGCCGAGCCAGACGGGCAGGGCCACACAATTGACAATGGTGATGTCGGCCGGCGGCAGAGCGTGCCACACGCGGTGACTCCACAACAGATCCAGCCAGAGATTGCGCAGCAGGTGGGGCGTATGCGCATGCCCGCGCAGCCGCAGATGGCGCACGCCGTCACGGGTCTCGGCCTCCGGCAGTCCGGGCCAGCGACGGGAAAGCACGGTCACCTCATGCCCGCGCGCGGCGAATTCGCGGGAGAGGCCATGCCAGGTTTTTTCGGTCGCTCCTCCGGCCAGCGGCGGCACGGGCAGGAAGAAGCCCATGGCAACATTGATCTTCATGGAGTGGGCGCCGGGGGGCGGGTGGCGGCGACGGCGCGCAGCAGTCCCTCGGTTGCCTGCGCATAGGTGTACCCGGCGATGCGCGCGATGACCCGGGTCTTGAATCCGGTGGCGTCGTGGCTGAGCGCCTCCAGCGCCTCGTTGAGTTTCAGTTTCAAATGTGCCGGATCACCGGCGCGGAAGACCCAGCCCGTGTCGCCGTCGGTCACCAGGTCACGCTGGCAGCCGACGACGTCGCTCACAAGACATGGGAGGCCCATGTGCATGGCTTCGTTTACGGCAAGGCCCCACGTCTCGGAGTTGCCCCGCGAGGGCAGCACAAAGAGATCGGCGAGCAGGTAGCGCGCGGGCATCTCGCTCTGGTTGGCGAAGGGGAGGAAGCGCACATCCGCGTCCCGCGCCTGCAGGGCGGTTTTCTCTTCGCCTTCGCCGACGAAGAGCAACGTGGCATCCGGTCGCGGCGCCGAGAGGAAAGCCTCCAGCAACGCGAGTGGCTGCTTGCGGGGCAGGAGCTTGCCGGCGAAGAGTACCACGCGACGTCTTGGCGCGAGACCCAGATCGGCGCGCAGGCGGGCGGCGGCTTCCTGGTGGGCGGCCTTGCACGGATCAAAGTGTTCGTGGTTGACCGCATGCGGCGCGAAATGCAGGCGGTCCGCCGGCACCCCGAAGGTTTCGAAATAGGCGCGGTTGGCCGAGCCGACATAGGTGACCGCCGCAAACTGACGGAAGAGCATGCGCAACGCGAGGCGCTTGAGCACCGAGGGCCGCGGCTGGCCCAGCAGGTGGGAATCACCACGGAAAACAAGCGGAACCCCCCGCCGACGGCACCACGCAATGGCCCGGAGATGCGCGGCATAGCGATATCCGAAGAGGAGGATGACATCGGGCCTCCACGCCGCGAGACGTCCGGACAGCGCGGGATTGCGCAACCCCCAGAAGTGTTCGGTGCCCGGCCGGGCGGCGCGGTTGGGAACGAATTCGGAATCATAGCCTGCCAGCAGGTCGACATCCCAGGCGAAGGGCACTCCGAATTGGGGATCGTGCCGGGTCGTGACGCCGAAGTCCCAAAGATAGAACACCCGGAAGTTAAGCGCCGTGCGGGCGCGCAGCCAGCGGAACCACGGACTGTAGTACTGCGTGGGATGCGAGAGAATGATGGCAAGCCGGGTCATGCGGCGCGCTTGTTCGGGATCGTGAGCTGCCTAGGAAACTGAGGTCCCCGTCGCTGCCCGGACGGCGAAGGGGATGCCAATCACCACCACCGCAGCCTGAAACAACGAGGTCAGCCAGGAGGCCATGACAAGTTCCACTTGGAAGCTCCAGGCGGTGAGAAGAATCAGGAAGAGGCCCATTGTGGAAAACTGGGGCGCGTCCTGGCCCAGCAATGTCAGGCGTTTGAACGCCCAGCCCAGCACCAACCCAAGCACCACAATCCCGAGGTAGCCGAAGTTGGCGTAGGCCTCGCACACAAATCCAAAGGCAATGGAAACATTCTCGGCTGATTCCTCGTCCAGCAGACTGAGGTAAATCGCCAGGCGGGAATTGCTTTTATGAGGACTGGGCTTGTTGG